>NZ_RZOL01000206.1:0-10711 GCF_004022985.1 Mesorhizobium sp. M7A.F.Ca.ET.027.02.1.1
GGATAACCGCTGCTGCGACGACGATGATGGGAAGACGGTTGGCCATCACTGGTTACCTCCCGTAACGCCACTGGGCGCGGCGGGTGCCGGCGCTTTCGGTTGCAATGCCGGCAGCGGCAGATAGGGAACGACCCCTTGCCCGTTGCCCTGCTCGACGATGACCTTGCTCGAATCCTTCAGAACCTTCTCCATGGTTTCCAGGTAGAGGCGCTTGCGCGTTACATCGGGCGCCTTGGCATATTCGTCATAGACCGAGATGAAGCGCTGCGCCTCACCCTCGGCTTCCTGCACGACCCGGTTCTTGTAGGCGGCCGCGTCTTCGCGGATCTGTGCGGCCTCGCCGCGCGCCTGGCCGAGCTTCTGGTTGGAGTACTGGTTGGCCTGCTCGACGAACTTGTCCTCGTCCTGTTCGGCGCGCTGCACTTCGTCGAACGCATCGGCCACTTCGCGTGGCGGTGCCGCATCCTCGATCGAGACGGCGTTGACGTTGAGACCGGCCTTGTAGCCGTCCAGCGTCGTCTGGATGATTTCACGCACCGAGGCGGCAATGCCCTGGCGGTCGTCGCGGAAGATGTCCTGCGCCGGCCGGCGACCGACGGCTTCACGCATGGCGCTTTCGGCTACCTGCCGCAGCATACCGTCGGGATCGGACACATCGAACAGATACGCGCTCGGGTCGGAGACCTGATAGGCCACCGAGAACTGGACGTTGACGATGTTCTGGTCGCCGGTAAGCATCAGCCCGGACGTGTTGCCACTCGTCGCGCCGCCGCCGCCGATATCGACGAGCTGCTCGGAAATCTTGGCCGTCTCGACGGTTTCGAGCGGCCACCAATGGAAATGCAGGCCAGGCTGCGACAGTTCGGTCTTCGGCTTGCCGAAGCGCAGTTCGACCGCGACCTCGTCGGGCTGCACGGTATAAACCGCCTTGAACGCCCACAGCACCACAAGTGCAGCCGCGATCAGCGCGAAGATAGCCGGGCTCGCGCCGCCGCCACCCGGAAGAGCGCGCCGCAGCCGGTCCTGGCCGCGGCGGATGATGTCTTCGAGATCGGGAGGCGAGCCCTGTGGCCCGCTGGGTCCCTTTGGACCCTGCCCCCAGGGTCCCTGATTGTTGCCGCCGCCCCATGGGCCGCCGCCACCGCCGCTTTTGTCGTTCCAGGGCATGAATGTCCTTTCGCTTGGAATTCCCTCAAGCGCCGGTATTACGGCGCAAAATCCAGTATTGTTCTTCTATAGGGACGCCACGAGGCGCTTTCAACGCGATGCGCTGCCGACTTCGTCCGATTTGTCCGGTCGCGACCCTTTGTCTTCCTTCAATGCCCCTTTTTTCATTCAATGTCTCTCTCGACGCCGCTCGTAGACCGAATAACGCGTCGGGTGGCTGTCCTTTTCCCCGGCTGGGACGTCGTGCGAGCTGACAATGTGCCAGGAATCAGGATCGATCGGCGGGAAATACGCGTCGCCGTCGACCGCTGCCAGCACATGGGTGACATGCAGGCGATCGGCCAGCAGCATGGCCTGGACATAGATTTCGCCGCCGCCGATGACGCACACCTCGTCCACATCGGCCATGCGGCGCCCGCGCTCCGTCGCCAGTTGGATCGCGGCCTCGAGCGAATGTGCCGCCTCGACGCCCTCGGCGCGCCAGGTCTTGTCGCGGGTGACGACGATGTTCAACCTGCCCGGCAGCGGCCGGCCGATGCCCTCATAGGTCTTGCGGCCCATGATGATGGGCTTGCCCATCGTATCGGCTCTGAACCGCTTGAGATCGGTGGAGAGCCGCCACGGGAGCCCGCCGTCCCGCCCGATCACGCCGTTCTCGGCGATGGCAACGTAGATTGCGACGTGCATCAATTGCCGTCCGTTGGCTCGAGGATCAGGATGTCGATGTCGCGCTCGGGGTATAAATCATCCGCCGTCATCTCGAATGTCGTCGGTCCGGTCTTTTTGACATTGTCGCCGCAGAACGAGACCAGGGCTTTCGGATTGCCCTTGTCGATCGTCAGCTTGAACTTGCCGATCGTGCCAGTGGCCCAGTTGCCGCCGGTGGTCAGGATATAGGCGATGCGGTTCTCGAAATATTTGGGGTAGCCGTCAGGGTCGTCCTTGGCAGCCTTGCGCACCGCATTTTCGAATGTGCCATCCATGCAATAGCGGGCCTTGTAGGCCGCATACTGTCCCTGGAATTTGCCGTCGTAGAAGAAGCTGACTGAAGACGTGCCGCCGACGCTCGGCTTATAGTGGTGGGAAACATGGACGTCCTTGTTGGCCGGAAAGGTCGAGCGCCACCAGTAGGTCGAACGCAGTTGCCAGAACGGCGTGTAGACCTTGGTGGTCTCGGTGCCGTCGCTGCCGGTGTCCTCGATGATGATGCCGCGGTTGACCCAGTCATCGACAACCGCTTGCGGCAGCTTGGCCAGCGCCGCCTTCGCCGCATCGCCGAATGGATAGAACGGCACGTTTTGCGCCTTCAACTCGGCGCTGATGTCGATGCCGAGCGCAAACACCTTCTGCTCCAACTGCGGCTTGACGGCAACACCGTCGATCGTCACCTCGAAGCCGAGGAAATTGTCGCTCTGGTTTTCGGGAATCGCCGGGATTTCTTCGGGATTGCCCGATATTTCGGGCATCGGGAAGGCGACGATTGCGTCGACATCCTTGTCGGTGTTGTTATGGAAGACATAGTCGACCGTCACCTTTTCCGGCGAGATGAAGAGGTCCTCGCTTTGCATCGACACGGCGTCGCTGCGCGACAGGATCAGGCCGCCGGTGCCAAGTTCGGCAACCGAATCATTGGCGAAGGCGGGCGCGGACGACAGGGCCAGCACGGCGGTCAGAATATATCGCAACATGGAAACAACCTCGGCCAGAATGCTTGCAGGACCCTAGCGGTTTCAATGTGGCGTTCAAAGCCCTTCCGCATCCGCGGACGCGCGCCAGCGCGGTCTGGACTAACAGGTTCCGATCGGGCAGGAGTTCGCCCATGCGCAAGCTTCTCGTCATCGGCATCGGCGCCGGCAATCCCGACCACATGACCGTCCAGGCCATATCACGCCTGAACCAGGCGGATGTGCTGTTCATTCCCGACAAGGGTGCGAAAAAAAATGAACTGGCCGAACTGCGCCGCCGGATATGCGACCGCTTCGTCACCAATCCGAAGTCGCGCCGCGTCGAATTCGACGTGCCGGTGCGCGACATGCCAGTAGAAGATGGGCCGGAGCCCTCCTACCGCGCGACCGTCGATGACTGGCACGAAGCCATCGCCGCCATTTACGAAGGCCTGATCCGCGATGAGATTGCAGGCGACGGCTGCGGCGCCTTCCTGATCTGGGGCGATCCTTCGCTCTATGACAGCGCGTTACGCATCCTCGAGCGCGTGCGCCTGCGAGGAAATGTGGCGTTCGAGCTTGAGGTGATCCCCGGCATCACCGCTGTCCAGGCGCTTGCCGCCAGCCACAAGATGGCGCTGAACCGCATCGGCGATTCCGTCCTCATCACCACCGGCCGCCGCCTCACCGAGGAAGGCATGCCGGACAATGCCGGCAGCGCGGTCGTCCTGCTCGACGGCAAATGCGCCTTCAACACGCTTGTCGACAAGGATGTCGTCATCCACTGGGGCGCCTATCTCGGCACGGAAGACGAGATTCTCATCTCTGGCCGTCTCAGTGATGTCGGCGCCGAGATCGAGAGAACCCGTGAAGAAGCGCGCCGGAAAAAGGGCTGGATCATGGACACTTACCTGCTTCGCAAGCCAAGCGCAGAGGATTAGGCCCTACTGCCCTACTGCCCTACTGCCCTACTGCCCTACTGCCCTACTGCCCTACTGCCTCATCCCGCATCAATCTCCGCCTGCAATGCCTCCATATGCGCCGCCGCCGCGGCCGAGGCTGCGCGCTCGATGGCGCGGAAGCGGCTGACCACTGCCAGGCCGACCGCCGTCAACTGTGCGCCGCCGCCCTTGCGGCCGCCGGTCTGTGCCGCCACCAGCGGCTTGCCGAATACCCGGTTCATGTCCTCGACCAGGTCCCAGGCGTGCTTATAGGACATCTCCATGCCGCGAGCGGCGGCCGAGATGGAGCCGAAGGCGGCGATCTGTTCCAGGAGTTCGATCTTGCCCGGCCCGACGCGCCCGTCGGGATCGAGATTTATCCGCAAGCTCAGCGACGGCATCTTTGCTCTCCGCGGTCACTACCCAACCCCATACTAGAAGCTCCCTGGCGAAACCGCTATTCCAAAAAGACATAGCGGGATTATCCATCCGCCTCGGCGGGCAGGCCGGCGCCGGTGTTCGCCCGATCGAAGCTCACCGTCTTGATCACCGCGAAAACCTTGCCGCCAAGATGAAGCTTCAGCGCCTGCCGCGACTGTTCGGTGATGCGGGCAAGCACGATTGCGCCATTGCAGTCGATACCGACCTCGACCGCGGGCCCTTCGCCCGGGCTCATCGCGGTAATGGTCCCCGGCAGGATGTTGAGCGCGCTGAGGCCCGTCGGCTTTTCGGTGGCGATCATCACATCGCGGGCGCGAATACGGATGCGCACCGGCGTACCTGCCTTCATCGCCAGCTGTGGCACCCGGAGCTCGCCCGCGGCCGAGCCGAGCACGGTCATGCCGAAAGTTTCGTCGTGATGCAGCACCCTGGTGTCCAGCACGGCGCCGCCCTCGCCGCGCTCCTCCGCCGGCAACAGGTCGAGCCTTTGCATCACCGCCTCGGTCGGCCCGCTGGCAACGACATTGCCCTGTGCCAGCATCACCACATCGCTGGCCAGCCTCGCCACTTCGGCGACCGAATGACTGACATAGACGATCGGGATTTTCGTCTCGTCGCGCAGCCGTTCGACATAGGGCAGGATTTCGGCCTTGCGCGCTTCGTCGAGCGAGGCCAGCGGTTCGTCCATGAGCAGCAGTCTGGGGCTGGCAAGCAATGCCCGGCCGATCGCCACGCGCTGTTTCTCGCCGCCCGAGAGCTTTGCCGGCCGCCTGTTCATGAGCGGCCCGATGCCGAGCAGGTCGACGACGGCATCGATATCGGCGTAGCGCTCCGCCGGCGGCGTGAACCAGCGGCCGTAGCGAAGATTGCCGGCAACGCTCAAATGCGGAAACAGCCGTGCGTCCTGGAACACCATGCCGATGCGGCGCTTGTGCTTCGGCACGAAAATGCCGGCACCGGTATCGACCAGCACACGGCCGTCGACCTCGATGCGTCCCCTGTCGGGCCGGATCAGCCCGGCAATCATGTTGATCAGTGTCGTCTTGCCCGACCCAGACGCGCCGAACAGCGCCGTCAGCCGCCCGGCGCTTTCGAAGCGGGCGTCGATGGCGAAACCACCCAGCCGATGACTGATGTCGACGAGAACGCTCATTCGATGTCCAGTCGCCGGCCGACACGCCGCGCCAGCACCTCCGAAGCCACAAGTGCTGCCATGGAGATGACGATGGAGATCAGCGTCAGGCGGAGCGCCCCTTCATCGCCACCCGGCACCTGCGTGAAGGTGTAGATCGCCGACGGCAATGTCTGCGTCTCATTGGGAATGTTGGAGACGAAGGTGATGGTGGCGCCGAACTCGCCCATCGCCTTGGCGAAGGCCAGGATGGCGCCGGCGATCAGCCCGGGCAGGATCAGGGGCAGCGTGATGGTGGCGAACACCCAGAGCGGATTGGCGCCGAGCGTTCCCGCCGCCGCTTCCATCTTGCGGTCCACCGCCTCGATCGACAGCCGGATCGCCCGCACCATCAGGGGAAAGCCCATGACGCCGCAGGCCAGCGCCGCACCTGTCCAGCGGAAGGAGAAGACAATGCCGAAATGCTCGGCCAGGAAGGCGCCGGCCGGGCCGCGCCGGCCGAAGGTCAGCAGCAGCAGATAACCGGTCACCACGGGCGGCAGGATCAGCGGCAGATGTACCAGCCCGTTGAGAACGGTCTTGCCCCAGAACTGTCCCCGGGCAAGCAGCAGCGCAATCAAGATGCCCGGCGGCAGGCTGGCGAGCATCGCCACCGTTGCCACCTTGATGGACAGCCGAACCGCATTCCATTCGTCGGGAGTGAGGTCCAGCAGCCAGTTCATAGTGCCCCTTGGAACTCAGTTGCTCGGCGCGAGCACGGTAAATCCCTGATCCTTGAACAGCGCGGCCGCCTTGGCCGACTGCAGGCATTTCAGGAAAGCCGGCGTATCCTTGTCCTTCGAATCGGTGGTCTGGGCAACCGGATAGATGATCGGCGGGTGCGAATCCTCCGGGAAGGTGCCGACCACCTTGACGCTCTTTTCGGCATGCGCGTCGGTGGCATAGACAATGCCAAGGGCGGCTTCGCCCGTCGAAACCAGCTTCAGCGCCGCGCGCACGTTTTCGGCCTGCGCCACCTTGCCCTCGACCGAGGACCAGACGCCGAGCGATTCAAGTGCGGCCTTGCCGTATTTGCCGGCCGGCACCGCCTTGAAATCGCCCATGGCGAGCTTGCCGTCGCCGATCAGCTTGGCGAGGTCAAAACCCTTCTCGATCCTGGTGTCGACCGCCGAGTCCTTCGGCGCCACCAGCACGATCTCATTGCCGAGCAGCTTCACTTCGGTGTCCGGCTTGGTCAGCTTCTTGTCGGAGAGATATTTCATCCAGTCGAGGTCGGCCGAGATGAAGACGTCGGCAGGCGCCCCGCCCTCGATCTGCTTGGCCAGCGCCGAGCTTGCGGCATAGGAGACGGTCGCGGCTTCGCCGACATCGGCCTGGCAGGTCTTGTTCACCGCGTCGAGCGCATCCTTGAGGCTGGCCGCGGCAAACACGACCACCTTGTCTTCCGCATGCGCTGCCGGCACGACTGCCATCAGCGCCGCAGCCAAACCGCCAATGGCGATCGCCCTCGATCCAAAACCTTTGCGCGTCATGGAAAACTCTCCCTGGTTTGAAATCCGGCCGGCTCGAAGCCTGCTAACCGATATATCCGTATGAATATAACAAGGGAAGGCCCGGCGCCCCATGAAAGCGTCTGTACGACACCGATTGTTCTGATGAGACCGGCAAAGAAACCCTGGAAAGGAAACTCCGATGAAGATCAGCGCCCGCAATATCCTCAAGGGAACGATCGCCGAGATCGCCAAGGGAGCCACCACCTCGCATGTCAGGATCGACATCGGTGGCGGCGCCATCGTCACCGCCTCGATCACCAACGAGTCCGTCGCCGATCTCAAGCTCGAAAAGGGCAAGCAGGCCTATGCCGTGGTCAAGGCCTGGGACGTGATGGTCGGCATCGACTGAAATTTGCGGCCTTAGACCGCGATCGGCGCCTTGATCGACGCATCGGCGACGTAGTTTTCCAGCCGGAAATCCTCGAAGCGGAAGGCGAACAGATCCTTCACCTCCGGATTGATCCACATCGTCGGCAGCACCTTCGGCGTGCGCCGCAGTTGTTCGCGTGCTTGCTCGAAATGGTTCGAGTAGAGATGCGCATCACCGAGCGTGTGGACGAAATCGCCGGGTTTCAGCCCGGTGACCTGCGCCACCATCAAGGTCAGCAGGGCATAGGACGCGATGTTGAACGGCACGCCAAGAAAGATATCGGCGGAACGCTGGTAGAGTTGGCAGGAAAGCCGCCCTTCCGAAACATAGAACTGGAAAAGGCAGTGGCAGGGCGGCAGCGCCATCGCTTCCACCTCGGCTGGGTTCCATGCCGAAACGATCAGCCGCCGCGATTGAGGATTTTTGCGTATCTCCTTGAGAAGATTAGCGATCTGGTCGATCGAGCCGCCATGGCCATCCGGCCAGGAGCGCCATTGCTTGCCGTAGACCGGGCCGAGATCGCCATTCTCGTCGGCCCATTCGTCCCAGATCGAAACGCCGTTATCGGTGAGGTATTTGATGTTGGTGTCGCCAGCCAGGAACCACAGAAGCTCATGGATGATCGACTTGAGATGCAGCTTCTTGGTCGTGGTGACGGGAAAGCCGCGCGCCAGGTCGAAACGCATCTGGTAGCCGAAGACGGAGCGCGTTCCGGTGCCGGTGCGGTCGCCGCGATCGGCGCCATTGTCCAGCACGTGCTGCAGGAGGTCGAGATACTGGCGCATCGGTTCCGGCTCGATTCGGTTGTCCAGCCATCATAACTTACAGACGGGCGGTCGAACACCACAAAGCAGCGCAAGCCCAGCCCTAAGCCAGCCAGTCCCCAACAACATCACCGGCTGGCGCCTAGACCGCGCCAGCCCTGCAAATGACGCGCAATCGTCAGAGGGAACCGAGCTTACCCAGGTCCTTCGCAACCAGGTAGTAAAAAGTCACTCGGCTCTTGGTGTTGTCGGCAGCCATTGCCTTGCAAGTCTTCTCGATTGACGCATCGGCCTTCGCTGCGTCGCTGATGCCGAGTTTCTTGGCGACCCAATTGTCCCTGACACGCCCGAGTTCCTTCGGGTCGGTGCAGGATACCAGCGAGGAATCGCGGTTCCTGAGCGCGATGCCCAGGTGCTTGACGATCTTTTCAACCGCATCAGCACTGGCGCCGGCATCGTATTTCTTCACGTCTGCAAGATAGTCGGCCATCAAAATTCCCCTCGTCGGCGCCACGGATCCGATCGATGAGGGCTGTGGCGCGCTGCTGCAACATGTGCGCTAGGTCGGTAACTCCTCACCGGGGCAAAGCTTCGGTTGAGACCGCGCCCAAGTCAACCCTTTGGACTTGCGGTTTTGTCAGGGGGACAAAGTGCCATTGCGGCCTTCCATTTCTTGCGATGGCCCCCTATATTCAGTCTGTCGGCTTGACCGACTATGGCGATAAATGGGCGATGAAATAAGCCGTTCGGACCCGGGGGCGGTACCCGGCGCCTCCACCAAAAGCTGCTGCTGATGACAGAGCGGTTTTTGCTGGGGGCGAAATAGGATCGACGAAGGTGTAAAGATCGTACTTTTGCCCGGCATGGTACCACCGTCATCGGGCTAAACCTGTAGTTGCAAATGACAACTATGCGGAAGCACGTCTCGCCGCGTAAGCGGTGCGATAGCTTCAAATCAAGCCCTAGAGGTTCGCACTTCTAGGCGGGGTTCGGAGGTACCTGGCAACAGAAACCTCCACTTCTCCCCTCCTCCTCAACATGCGTTACGCACAACGGCAGCTCCCGCCGGCCAACTTCGCACGCCCTCGGGCCGCGAAGCCGCCCTGCCGCGTGCCACCTCTCCACGGACAAAACATGCAAAACGATTCCGATCGATTCTTCGTGCTGACCGGCGGCCCCGGCTCCGGCAAGACCACCTTGATCGAAGCGCTGCGCCACGCAGGCTTTTCCACCTCGGTGGAAGCCGGGCGCGGCATCATCCGCCACCAGTCTCAGATATAGGCGGACCCGCTTTGCCCTGGCGCGATCGCGCGCTGTTTGCGGAGTTGATGCTGTCATGGGAGATGCGCTCGTATCAAATCGCGCAAGAACAGACCGGGCGTCCTGTTTTCTTTGATCGTGGCGTTCCGGACACGCTCGGCTATCTCAGGCTGAGCGGCCTGCCGGTACCCGAACACGCCAACGCTGCCGCCGGGCGCTTCCGCTACCATCAGCGCGTCTTCGTCGCCCCGCTATGGCCGGAGATCTTCGCGCAGGATGAAGAGCGCAAGCAGACGCTCGACGAGGCCGAGCGCACCCACCATGCGCTGGTCGGCGTCTACACGGAACTGGGCTATGAGATGATTCCGTTGCCGCTGGCATCCGTCGAGGCGCGGCTGCGCTTCGTGCTGGCCGAGACAGGATTGGCGTGAACAGGATTGGCGTGAAAAAGGCCGGGATGAACCCCGGCCTTTTTTCATTTGTTTTGGTTGCTTATTCCGCCGGTGCCTCGGCAACCTCGCGCGAGCGGCCGAGCGTGACCTTGGCCAGCGTGAAGGAAATCACCGCACAGAGCGTGATGCCGGCCACCATCGGCAGCGGCGTGCCGTCGAAGAACACGCCGGCAACGCCCATGGCGAGCGCACCGATGGCGAAGTGCAGCGTGCCCATCAGCGCCGACGCCGTGCCGGCGATCTCGCCATGCTCTTCCATGGCCAGCACCGAGGTGGTCGGGATGACCAGGCCGAGGAAGCCGTAGCCGACGAACAGCAGGGCCGCCATCACGTCGAGCCGGTCGACGCCCGTCGCCATGATCGCCAACAGCACCACCATCGTCGAGGCATAGCCGGTCACCGCGACACGCACCACGCGGCGCAGCCCAAAACGCTCGGCCAGCAGCCCGGTCAGCTGCGACATGCCGATGAAAGCCACCGCATTGATCGAGAAGAACACGCTGTAGACCGAAGGCGACAGCCCGTAATGGTCGATCAGAATGAAGGACGAGCTCGACAGATAGACGAAGAAGCTCGCAATGCCGAAGCCGGCGATCGCCACCAGGCCAAGGAAATTGCGGTCGCCCATCAGGAAGCGATAGCCGGCAAGCGCGGTTCCGAAGGAGGAACCGACGCGTTCTTCAGCCGGCCGCGTCTCCTTGAGCGAGGTTGCGAGCAGCACCGTGGCAAGGGCGGCCGCACCGGTCACCGTCCAGAACACGGCGCGCCAGCCGAAACTCTCAATGATCACGCTGCCGGTCAGCGGCGCCAGGATCGGCGACACCGAGAACACCAGCATCAGCAAGGACATCAGCTTGGCGGCCTCATTGCCGGTATGCAGGTCGCGCACGATGGCACGCGGAACGGCCATGCCGGCGCTGGCGCCAAGCCCTTGCAGGAAACGGAAAGCGATCAGCCATTCGACTGT
>NZ_RZOL01000207.1:0-10677 GCF_004022985.1 Mesorhizobium sp. M7A.F.Ca.ET.027.02.1.1
CATCTGCAGGAAGACACGGAAGAAGTCGCGGATGTTGTCCGCGCCATGCTCGGCGAAGCTCTCGGCGCAATCGCCGCCCTGCAGGAGGAATGCGTCACCGGCGGCGACAGAAGCGAGCTGCTTCTTCAGCTTGCGCGCCTCACCGGCAAAAACCAGCGGCGGAAAGGTTGCGAGCTGGGCCTCCGTGTTCTTCAGCGCGGCAAGGTCCGGATAGGCAGGAACCTGCTTGATCGGCTTTGCTCTCCACGAATTCGGCGACCATTTCGTCATCGCTGCACCCAACGCTCTTTCCGGCAAGCACCCTCGCCTGCCATTTCCCGCCCCTATATGGGATGGCGGCTCCATACACGAAGCCGATTTCCTATTCTAGACCGGAATTCAAGCGCTGGCGAATGGCCTGGGCCGGCTACGCCGCCTTCTCCACCAGCCGCGCCAACTGGGTCATGATGACCGCCGAGCCCGCCAATCGCTTCTCGGGGGTTGGCCAATCGCGCACGAAGACGACGCTGTGGTCCGGCCGGATCTTGGCCAGCGAGCCCTGCTCGCCGATGAACCGGACGAGCCCGACCGGGTTGGAGAATTCGCGCTTGCGGAAATGGATGACGACGCCCTTCGGCCCGGCGTCGAGCTTCTCGACATTGGCCTTGCGGCAGAGCGCCTTGATGAAGACGATCTTGAGCAGATGCTTGACCTCGTCCGGCAGCGGGCCGAAGCGGTCGATCAGCTCGGCGCCGAAAGCGTCGATTTCCTCGGTGTTTTCGAGATCGCCAAGCCTGCGGTAGAGCGCCAGCCGGAGCTGCAGGTCCGGAACATAGCTTTCCGGGATCATCACCGCCGTGCCGACGGCAATCTGCGGCGACCAGCCGCCATCCTGGACCTCGCCGGAATCCTTCACCTCGGCAACGGCTTCCTCCAGCATCTGCTGGTAGAGTTCGAAGCCGACCTCCTTGATGTGGCCGGACTGCTCTTCGCCGAGAAGATTGCCGGCGCCCCTGATATCGAGGTCGTGGCTGGCGAGCTGGAAGCCGGCGCCCAGCGTATCCAGCGATTGCAGCACCTTCAGCCGGCGCTCGGCGGTGTCGGTCAGCTTGCGGTTGGCCGGCAGCGTGAACAACGCATAGGCGCGCACCTTCGAGCGACCGACGCGACCGCGTAACTGGTAAAGCTGCGACAGGCCGAACATGTCGGCGCGATGGATGATCAGCGTGTTGGCGGTCGGGATGTCGAGACCGGATTCGACGATGGTCGTCGACAGCAGCACGTCGTACTGGCCGTCGTAGAAGGCATTCATGATATCGTCGAGTTCGCCCGGCGGCATCTGGCCATGTGCCACCGCCACCTTCAACTCCGGCACGGATTCCTTCAGGAAATCATGGATTTCCGAGAGATCGCTGATGCGCGGCACCACATAGAAGGAATGGCCGCCGCGATATCGCTCGCGCAGCAGCGTCTCGCGGATGACCAGGGGATCGAACGGCGAGATGAAGGTGCGCACCGCCATTCGGTCGACTGGCGGCGTGGCGATCAGCGACAGCTCGCGCACCCCGGTCAACGCCAGTTGCAGCGTGCGCGGGATCGGTGTCGCCGAGAGCGTCAGCACGTGCACGTCGGTCTTCAAATCCTTCAGCCGCTCCTTGTGCTTGACGCCAAAGTGCTGCTCCTCGTCGATGATCAGCAGGCCAAGGTTCTTGAACGAGATCGCGGAACCAAGCAGCGCGTGCGTGCCGATGACGATGTCGACCTGGCCCTCGGCGATGCCTTTCTTGGTCTCGGCCAGTTCCTTGGCGCCGACCAGCCGCGACGCCTGGCCGACACGGATCGGCAGGCCGGAGAAACGCTGCGAAAAGGTCTTGAAATGCTGGCGCGACAACAATGTCGTCGGCACCACAACTGCCACCTGAAAGCCTTCCATCGCCGCGATGAAGGCGGCACGCAGCGCCACTTCGGTCTTGCCGAAGCCGACATCGCCGCAAATCAGCCGGTCCATCGGCTTGCCGGCAGCAAGATCGTCGCGCACCGAATCGATGGCCGTCTGCTGGTCGTCGGTCTCCTCATAGGGGAAGCGGGCCGCGAACTCGCCATAGAGGCCTTCTGCCGGCACCAGTGGCGGTGCGGAGCGCATCTGCCGTTCGGCGGCGATGCGGATCAGCTGCCCGGCCATGTCGAGCAGGCGCTTCTTCAGTCGCGCCTTGCGCGACTGCCAGGCGCCGCCGCCAAGCTTGTCCAGCGTCGCCTCGGCTGTGTCGGAACCGTAGCGCGACAGGAGCTCGATGTTTTCCACCGGCAGGAACAGCCGGTCGTCGCCGGCATAGTGGATTTCAAGGCAGTCATGCGGTGCGCCGACCGCTTCGATGGTGCGCAGGCCGATGAAACGGCCAATGCCGTGGTCGGCATGGACAACGATGTCGCCGGCCGACAGCGCCGAGGCCTCGGCGATGAAATCCGACGGACGCTTCTTGCGTTTCGAGCGCCGGATCAGCCGGTCGCCCAAAATGTCCTGTTCGGCGACGACGACCAGTTTTTCGGTCTCGAAGCCGGATTCGAGCGGCAGTACGGCCAGGGCCGCCTGCCCCGGTTCGAGCTTTTCGGCTTCCGCCAGCGTCGCCACCTGCTTGAGATTGCCGAGATGGTGTTCGGCAAGGATCTGGCCAAGCCGGTCGAGCGAGCCTTCGGTCCAGCCGGCAATGACAATGCGGCGGCGCGCCGCGCGCTCATCGGCGATGTGTTTGACGACGACATCGAACACATTGGCGTTCGGATCGGCGCGCTCCTCGACGAAGCTGCGGCCGTGGCGTGAGCCGGCGTGATAGACCTTCTTGGCGCCAACTTCGGGCGCGTCGAATGGCGTGAAGTCGATCGCTTCACGCGACCCGAGCGAGGCAATCAGGTTTTCCGGGGAGAGATAGAGCAGGTCCGGTGCGACCGGCTTGTAGGGCACGGCGTCCTTCAAGGCACCGTCCGCCTGCTTCTTGCGCGCCTCGTAATGGTCGAGGATCAGCGTGTGGCGTTCGGCCAACGCCTCATGCGCCAGATGGTCGAAGATGACAGGCGTGTCAGGCAGATAGTCGAACACCGTCTCCAGCCGCTCATAGAAAAACGGCAGCCAGTGTTCCATTCCGGCAAACCGCCTGCCTTCGCTGACTGCTGCATAGAGCCCATCATCGCGCTGTGGAGCGCCAAAGGCTTCGATATAGGAGCGGCGGAAACGGCTGATGGTTTCGGGCGTCAGCGCCACTTCGCTCATCGCCTGCAGCGCCATCGACTTGCGCTGGCCGGTGGTGCGCTGCGTGGCGGCGTCGAACACACGGATCGATTCCAGCGTGTCGCCGAAGAAGTCGAGCCTGAGCGCTTCGGTCCACCCAGGCGCGAACAGGTCGAGAATGCCGCCGCGCACTGCGAACTCACCGATGCCGCGCACTGTCGGCACGCGCTCAAAACCGGACGTTTCCAGCCGCGACACCAGTACATTCATGTCGATCTGGTTGCCGGGTCTGGCATGAAAGGTCTGTGCCTCGACGAGATCCGCCGGCGGAATGCGTTGCAGCAGCGCATTGGCGGTGGTGAGGATGACGGCGCGGTGCGGCTTCTTCGCCAGCGCGATCATGGCCGTCAGCGCATCGAGGCGCTTGGCGGCAGCATCCGAACCGGGCGAAACGCGGTCGTAAGGCAGACAATCCCACGCCGGTAGTTCCAGCACCGGCAGGCCGGGGGCAGCGAAAGACAGCG
The DNA here is from genome assembly GCF_004022985.1 of Mesorhizobium sp. M7A.F.Ca.ET.027.02.1.1. Taxonomy (NCBI): domain Bacteria; kingdom Pseudomonadati; phylum Pseudomonadota; class Alphaproteobacteria; order Hyphomicrobiales; family Phyllobacteriaceae; genus Mesorhizobium; species Mesorhizobium sp. M7A.F.Ca.ET.027.02.1.1. The sequence continues at coordinate 3,727 of NZ_RZOL01000207.1, forward strand.
CCTCAACGATCGCCGGCAGGCGCTGACCGTCGCGCGCGACGAACAGAACCGGCTTGTCCGGCGCGATCTCAAGTGCCGCCTGCACCAGCGCAAAGGCTTCGTAGCCATCGGCGACGCCGTCGACGATGAACTGGCCGGCGCGGTCTTTCGGCAGACCGATGGTGGGAATGAGGCTCATGAAATCACGGTCTTGTTTTATCGCAATTCCGAACGGAAAACCGCTTCGTGCTTTTCCTGGAATTGCTTGTGTTCAGAATGTCAGAGAATGGCGGAAAGCCAGGATCTTTTGCAGGACGGCACAATCGATATCGGCCGGCACCGGGCGTTCGCCGGTGACCATGGGCAGGAATTCGGTATCGGGAATGTCGAGGAGCCTCTCATATTGGTCGATTTCCTCAGCCGTCAAGGCGCCGATCTCAGCGTCGGCGAAAGTGCCGAGGATCAGGTCCATCTCGCGCATGCCGCGATGCCAGGAGCGAAACAGAAGCTTGCGGCGGCGGACGTCGAGCCCCTCGCTTGATCTCGTCGTTCCGGTCATCGTGCCGCATCCTTGCTTGCTGCGGCGCATATAGCGTGGATAGAAGGGGCTGTCAGCCTTGCGCTGCCGCCATCGCAACATAAGCTGACATCATGCGCCCGACCATCCTCGATCCCTTGTTTGTACCGATCACGTCGCTTGCAGGCGTCGGACCGAAAGTCGGCGCGCTGATCGAGAAGGTTGTCCCGGCCGATCTGGGTGACCGCCCCGCCCGCGCGGGCGACCTTCTGTTCGTGCTGCCGCACACCGTCATCGACCGGCGCAGCCGGCCGGGCATCGCAGGATCCGCGGAAGGCCAGATCGTGACGCTGGAGGTGCGCATCGACCGCCACCAGCCGCCGCCGCGCGGCAACAGGTCGGTGCCTTACCGCGTCTTCGCCCATGACGACACCGGCGAGATCGCGCTGACCTTCTTCCATGCTCACGCTTCCTATCTCGAAAAGGCGATGCCCGAGGGCGAGCATGTCGTGGTCTCGGGCCGCATGGAATGGTTCAATGGCCGCCCCAGCATGGTCCACCCCGACCATATTGCGCTGGCCAGCGAGGCGGAAAACCTGCCGCTGGTCGAACCGGTCTATCCCCTGACAGCCGGGCTCTCGGGCAAGGTGCTGCGCCGGGCGATCGGCCAGGCGCTGGCGCGTGTGCCTGAGTTTCCCGAATGGCAGGACGGCGCCTTTATGCGCCGGCACACCTTTGCGGCCTTTGCCGATGCGCTCGCCCGCATCCACAATCCCGCCGACCCGATCGACGTCTCCATCGACGGCGCCGCCTGGCGGCGGCTCGCCTATGACGAGTTGCTGGCGGGCCAGGTCTCGCTGGCGCTGGTGCGGGCAAAAGTCCGCAGGCTGTCCGGGCGTCCCCTGGTCGGCGACGGCCGCATCGTTGAAAAACTGAGGGCCGCACTGCCCTACTCGCTGACATCGAGCCAGGAGTTCGCGCTGGCCGAAATCAATGCCGACCTCGCTGATCCCGAGCGCATGCTGCGGCTTCTGCAGGGCGATGTCGGCTCCGGCAAGACGGTCGTAGCGCTGTTGGCCATGGCACGCGCCGTCGAGGCCGGCGGCCAGGCAGCCTTGATGGCACCGACCGAAATCCTGGCGCGCCAGCATCTGGCGACCATCACGCCGCTTGCCGCCAAGGTCGGGCTGCGCATTGCCATCCTCACCGGCCGCGAAAAGGGCCGCGAACGCGCGGATACGCTGGCCGGCCTGGCAAGCGGTGAGATCGACATCGTGGTCGGCACCCACGCGCTGTTCCAGGAGACGGTCATGTTCCACGACCTGGTCTTCGCCGTGATCGACGAGCAGCACCGTTTCGGCGTCCATCAGCGGCTTGCCATCACCGCCAAGGGCGACGCGCCGGACATGCTGGTGATGACGGCCACTCCCATCCCCCGCACGCTGGTGCTGACCGCTTTCGGCGACATGGACGTGTCGAAACTGACGGAAAAACCGGCCGGCCGCCAGCCGATCCGTACCGTTACGCTGCCGCTCGAGCGGCTCGACGAACTGGTCGACCGCATGGTGGACGCCGTCGCCGCAGGCCAGAAGATCTACTGGATCTGTCCGCTGGTCGAGGAATCCGAAGAAATCAAGCTGATGTCGGCCGAGGACCGCTTCGCCTCGCTGAAACCATTGTTCGGCGACCGTATCGGGCTCGTTCACGGCCGCATGAAGGGTGCCGAGAAGGACGAGGCGATGCGTGCCTTCAAGCAGGGCGAGACACGCATCCTGATCGCCACCACCGTCATCGAGGTCGGCGTCGACGTGCCGGACGCCACCGTCATGGTCATCGAGCACGCCGAGCGCTTCGGCCTGGCCCAGCTGCACCAACTGCGCGGCCGGGTCGGGCGTGGCGACAAGCCCTCCTCCTGCGTGCTGCTCTACAAGGACCCGCTCGGCGAGACCGCAAAACGCCGGCTGTCGGTAATGCGCGAGACCGAGGACGGGTTCCTGATCGCCGAGGAAGACCTGAAGCTGCGCGGCGAAGGCGAATTGCTGGGCACCCGCCAGTCCGGCACGCCGGGTTTCCAGGTTGCGCGCATCGAGGCGCATGCCGACCTTCTGGAGGCCGCCCGCGACGATGCCAGGCTGATCCTGTCGCGCGACCCGGAGCTGCAATCGCAGCGTGGCGAGGCGTTGCGCCTGCTGCTTTATTTGTTCGGCCGCGACGAGGCCGTGCGGCTCCTGCGCGCCGGCTGAGCCAGGGCGGCAACCGACGGGTTGGCGAGCATCCCTTCGATCGGCTCGCCATTCACGACAACCATTTGCTTGACCTCGGGCGCCACCAGCCCGGCCGACACAATCAGCTTGGCGCCGTCCTCAATCGTCATGTCGAGCAGCACGATGTCCGACTTCGGCACATACATCAGGAATCCGGTGGTCGGGTTTGGCGTGCACGGCATGAATACGGCAATCAGCGGATCGCCTTCCTGGTCGAGCTTCTGGTTGATCTCGGTTTCCTTCTCGCTGGCGACGAACACCAGCGACCACACACCCTTGCGCGGATATTCGACCAGTCCGACTTGGCGGAACATGTCGCCCTTGTTCGACAGCACGGTCTCGAAAATCTGTTTCAGCGAGCCATAGATACCGCGCACCAACGGCATGCGGCCAAGCAGGCGCTCGCCGAAATTGACGATGGCGCGGCCGACGATGTTGGCCGTCAGGAAGCCGATCAGCGTGATCAGGATGAGCGCCACGATCAGCCCGAACCCCGGCACAGGAAACGACAAATAGGTGTCAGGGCTGTAGCGGGCCGGAATATAGGGTTTCACCCAGGAATCGACCCAACCGATGAATGACCAGGCGATGTAGGCGGTGATCGCCAGCGGCGCGCAGACGATGAAGCCCGTGAGGAAATAGTTCCTCAGCCGGGTCACGCCGGAAGTCTTGGGAGCGTCGGACATGATTCACCGGAGGTGCTATTTCGACGCGACATTAGTGAACCGCCGTCCAGTTTGGAACTGCGAAGTCTTTAAAGAGCCGATTATGCCGCCACTTCCAACGGAGCAATCCAAACGGAAGCAGCATACGTTCACGATTAGCCGAAAACATCCTTCCTTTCGTCATCCACGGGCGGAGCAAGGAGCGAAGCGACGCGGCGCAGACCCGAGGATGACGAAAGGATGAGAGCTATTCCACCGTCACCGATTTCGCCAGATTGCGCGGCTGGTCGACGTCGGTGCCCATGAAGACGGCGGTAAAATAGGCCAGCATCTGGATCGGCAGCGCGTAGATGATCGGCGAGATGATTTCCGGCACGTCCGGCAGGATGATCGTCTCCATCGTCTTGACGCTCGTCAGCGCCGCACCCTTGCTGTCGGTGATCAGGATGATCTTGCCGCCGCGCGCCGCCACTTCCTGCATGTTCGAAACGGTCTTTTCGAAAATGTGGTCGTGCGGCGCAATGACGATGACCGGCATGTTCTCGTCGATCAGCGCGATCGGTCCATGCTTCAGCTCGCCGGCCGCATAGCCCTCGGCGTGGATATAGGAGATTTCCTTGAGTTTCAGCGCGCCTTCCATGGCCAGCGGAAAGTTGGTGTCGCGGCCGAGATAGAGCACGTCCTTGTAGCGTGAGAGTTCACGCGCGATCCGTTCGATCTGCTCTTCAAGCTTGAGCACCTGATTGGCATAGCGCGGCGCTTCCGAAAGCGCGCGCACCAGGGTCTTCTCTTGTTCTTTCGAGATTGTCCCGCGCGCCACGCCGGCCCGCACAGCAAGCGATGCCAGCACCGAAAGCTGGCAGGTGAACGCCTTGGTCGAGGCAACGCCGATCTCCGGCCCGGCGAGCGTCGGCAGCACGACATCGGATTCGCGCGCCATGGTCGATTCGCGCACATTGACGATCGCGCCGATCTTCATGCCGGCCTTGCGGCAATAACGCAGCGAGGCCAGCGTGTCGGCAGTCTCACCGGACTGCGAAATGAAGAACGCCGCGTCGTTCTTCGACAATGGCATTTCGCGGTAACGGAATTCGGAGGCGACATCGATGTCGACGGGCAGGCGCGCGTAGCGCTCGAACCAGTATTTGCCGATCAGGCCGGCAAGATAGGCGGTACCGCAGGCCGAAATCGCCAGCCGGTCGATTTTGGCGAAATCGAAAGGCAGGTCGAGCGGCTTGGAGACGCCGCCGACAAAATCCAGATAATTCGCCAAGGTATGCGAGATCACTTCGGGCTGCTCATGGATCTCTTTCTCCATGAAATGGCGCCGGTTACCCTTGTCGACCATGAAGCTGGTCGAAAGCGACTGCTGGCGCTTGCGGTCGACCTTTGTGCCGTCGATGTCGAAGATGGCAACGCCGTCGCGGCGCACCACCGCCCAGTCGCCATCTTCGAGATAGGTGATCGAATTGGTGAACGGTGCGAGCGCGATGGCGTCGGAGCCCAAAAACATCTCGCCATCGCCATGGCCGACAGCCAAAGGCGGACCATTGCGCGCGCCGACGATCAGGTCCTCGTCGCCCTTGAACATGATGGCCAGCGCGAAAGCGCCTTCCAGCCGCTTCAGCGCCTGGTGCGCGGCCTCGACCGGCTTCAGCCCTCTGGCGAGTTCGCGCGCCACCAGATGGGCGACGACCTCGGTGTCGGTCTGCGAGGAGAAAGAATAGCCATCGCGGATCAGTTCTTCGCGCAATTCGGCGAAATTCTCGATGATGCCGTTATGGACGATGGCGACACCGTCGGAAAAATGCGGATGCGCATTGGTCTCGTTGGGCACGCCGTGTGTCGCCCAGCGTGTGTGACCGATGCCGATCGTACCGTCGAGCGGCTCGTCCTTGAGCCGGCGCTCGAGGTTGATCAGCTTGCCTTCGGCGCGGCGGCGAGCAAGCTGGCCGTGCTCGATGGTGGCGACGCCGGCCGAGTCATAGCCGCGATATTCCAACCGCTTCAGCGCATCGACGATGAGCGGCGCAACCTGCGAGTGGCCGACGATTCCAACGATACCGCACATGCAGACAGCCCCCGATTCCCCGTGGAAAACCAGCGCTATTTAGGGATGGCCGGCCTGCCGCGAAAGTCACATTGCATTTCGTCCCGTGTAACGGAACGCTCATTCTTGTCGATGCACCATGACAGACCGCTCTTGCAATCCGGTTACTGCAATCGTTCGGTTTTTTGCGGGCTGGTCTTACTTTTTCTTCGCAGCCGCGGCCGAAGCAAAGCGTTCGCGCAATTCCTTGCCCTTGCCCGGGATCGTCTTCTGGCGAGCACGGCCGAAGGCCAGCGCATCGTCGGGCACGCTTTCGGTGATCACGCTGCCCGAGGCGATGTAGCCGCCCTTGCCGATGGTGACAGGTGCCACCAGCGACGAATTGGAGCCTACAAAAGCGCCCTCGCCGATGTCCGTGAAGAATTTCGAATAGCCGTCATAATTGCAGGTGATGGTGCCGGCGCCGATATTGGCTCCCGCGCCGACGCGGGCATCGCCGATATAGGTCAGATGGTTGACCTTGGCGCCCTCTTCGATAACCGCCTGCTTGACCTCGCAGAAATTGCCGACCTTGGCCTTGTCCCGGAGATCAGCACCCGGCCGCAGTCGCGCGTATGGCCCGACATCGCAATTGGACGCAATGGTGGCGCCTTCGATGTGGCTGAACGCATGTATCTTGGCGCCCGTCGCAATCTTCACACCCGGACCGAACCAGACATTGGGCTCGACGATCGTGTCAGTGCCGATCTCGGTGTCGTGCGAGAAATACACGGTCTCCGGCGCGATCAGCGTCACGCCCGACAGCATCGCTTCATGCCGCCGGCGCGCCTGCCATATGCCCTCGGCTTGCGCAAGTTCGGCGCGGTTGTTGATACCGAGTGCGCTTTCGAAGCTGGCTTCGGTGGCGACGACATCGAGGCCTCGCGCACTGGCGATCTCGACAATGTCGGTGAGATAATATTCGCCTTTGGCATTCTTATTGCCAACCTGATCGAGCAGCGTCAGCACGTGGGCGCCGGCCACCGCCATCATGCCGGCATTGCAGAAGCCGATCTTTCTTTCCTCCTCGGAACAGTCCTTCTCCTCGCGGATGGCCACCAATTTGCCGTCCTTCTCGATCAGCCTGCCATAGCCGGTCGGGCTGGGCGGGCGGAAGCCGATCACGACGACGGCGGCGCCCTCGGCCAGCTTCAGCCGCGCCACGGTCAGCGCATCGGCGTCGATCAGCGGCGTGTCGCCAAACATCACCAGGACGTCGTCATAACCCTTTGATATCGCATCGCGTGCGGCCAGCACGGCGTGCGCGGTGCCAAGGCGCTTCTCCTGCACGAAAGTCTCGGCCTTCGGCGCGAACTTTGCCGCAGCCTTGCGCATCTCGTCGGCGCCATGGCCGATCACCAGCGCCTGGCTGCCGGCGCCGGCGGCTTCGGCTGCCTTCACCACATGGGCGACCATCGGCAGGCCGGCGATCTGGTG
>NZ_RZOL01000208.1:0-10557 GCF_004022985.1 Mesorhizobium sp. M7A.F.Ca.ET.027.02.1.1
GAATTGGCGGCGTCGTCGACGCCGCCAATTCCATGCGCGCCTTCGAGAGCGACGGCCTGACCGCCTATCGGCAGCTGCCGCCGGTTGTTGTTCTGCCGCAAACCGTGGCGCAGGTGTCGCGCGTGCTGAAATACTGCAATGATCGCAACATCCGCGTCGTGCCGCGCGGCTCCGGCACCTCGCTGTCGGGCGGCGCGCTGCCGCTCGAGGACGCGGTGCTTTTGGTGATGAGCCGCTTCAACCGTATCCTCGAGATCGATTTCCCCAATCGCGTCGTCGTTGCCCAGCCGGGCGTCACCAATCTCGGCATCACCACCGCCGTCGAGCAGGAGGGCTTTTACTACGCCCCCGATCCATCCTCCCAGATCGCCTGCTCGATCGGCGGCAATGTCGCCGAAAATTCCGGCGGCGTGCACTGCCTGAAATATGGCCTCACCGCCAACAATGTGCTCGGCATCGAGATGGTGCTGATGAATGGCGAAGTGGTACGGCTCGGCGGCAGTCACCTCGATGCGGAAGGTTATGACTTGCTCGGCGTCATGACGGGTTCGGAAGGGCTGCTTGGCGTCGTCACCGAGGTCACCGTGCGCATCCTGAAGAAACCGGAGACGGCTCGCGCACTGCTGATCGGCTTCCCGACCAGTGAGCAGGGCGGCCAGTGCGTCGCCGACATCATCGGCGCCGGCATCATTCCGGGCGGCATGGAGATGATGGACCGGCCGGCGATCCACGCCGCCGAGGATTTCGTCCATGCCGGCTATCCCCTGGATGTCGAAGCGCTGCTGATCGTCGAGCTCGACGGGCCGGGCGTCGAGGTCGATCATCTGATCGGTCTTGTCGAGGCCATCGCCTACAAGAACGGCTCGACCACCTGCCGCATTTCGCAGTCCGAACAGGAACGGCTGAGCTTCTGGGCCGGCCGCAAGGCGGCGTTTCCGGCCGTCGGCCGCATCTCGCCCGACTACTACTGCATGGACGGCACCATCCCGCGCAAGGAGCTGCCGCGCGTGCTCGCCGGCATGCGCGAGCTGTCGGAAAAATACGGTCTCGGCGTCGCCAATGTCTTTCACGCCGGCGACGGCAATCTGCATCCGCTGATCCTCTACGATGCCAACGTACCGGGCGAACTCGACAAGGCCGAAAGCTTCGGCGCCGACATATTGCGGCTCTGCGTCAAGGTCGGCGGCGTGTTGACCGGCGAACACGGTGTGGGCGTGGAAAAACGCGACCTGATGCCGGAAATGTTCACGCAGATCGATCTCGACCAGCAGATGCGCGTCAAATGCGCCTTCGATCCCAACCATCTGCTCAACCCGGGAAAAGTGTTCCCGCAGCTGCGGCGATGCGCCGAACTCGGCCGCATGCACATTTCCGGCGGCAAGCTGCCGTTTCCGGACATTCCGAGGTTTTGAGGGATATGTCGGCGCTTGAACACCCCCCTCTGTCCTGCCGGACATCTCCCCCTCAAGGGGGGAGATTGGCTGGTCGCAATGTTGATGCTTGTTTTTCAACCGATGGGATTGGCGAAAGCCGGCGTAGCGATCTGATCTCCCCCCTTGCGGGGGAGATGTCCGGAAGGACAGAGGGGGGTGCGAAGGATCGCGGCATTTCCGCACCTGCTTCTGGCATAGGTTTCACCGTATGCCCGAGTGAGGTTTGAGTTGCTGTTCAAACAATCCTTGCTGGACAAGATCGCGCGCAATGAAGTGACGCTCGCGTTTCGCCGCTGGAAGCGGCCGACCGTCAAGGCCGGCGGGCGGGTCAGAACGGCGTCAGGTGCGGTTAGGATCGGGGACATCTCGATCGCGAGCGGCTCCGAATTGACGGAGAAAGACGCGACCGCAGCCGGCTTTCCGTCCCGAGGAGCCCTTCAGGAGATGCTTGGCCCCGATGACGGTACCCCGGTCTATCGCATCGAGCTCAAAGGCATCGAGCCCGACGAACGCGTTGCCCTGCGCGGCGACGCCGTGCTTTCCGATGAGGACTGGCATGCCTTGACCCAGCGTTTTGCGCGCTGGGACAAAACGGCACCCGGCTACTTCCTGTGGATCCTGCAGGCGATCGGCGCCCATCCGGAAGTGCCGGCTGCTGTCCTGGCCGACAAGGCCGGTGTCGAAAAGCTGAAGTTCAAGCAGGATGTCCGCAAGCTTGGGGAACTCGGACTCACCGAGAGTCTCCAGATCGGTTATCGGCTGTCGCCACGGGGCGAAGCCGTGCTCGAAAGGCTTCGGGAGCACAGGCTTTGACTACTTTCACCCCAACCACGTCAGACGAAGTTCTCTCCACCGTCGCCTGGGCAGCGGCGGAAGGCTCGCCGCTGGAAATCCTCGGCCACGGCTCCAAGCGTGGCGCAACGATGCCGCGACGCTGCTGCGCGTCGAAGGCTTCGGCCCGTCGGTTGCCTACCGCATCGCCGCGCTGAAAACGCTGCTCGGCAAGGCCGGGCCGCTGCAGGAGATTGCCGGTGACGCTTCACGGCTGATCTGGCGCGATGTACGCGATTGCAGGCCCTTCGCCGACAACAGCGAGAAACCGGTCTGGCGTGTCTCGATGACGCCGGGACAGTGCCACCAGATGGTCCTGACGGCCGAGACTGCCATTGGCGACCCGTGCAGCGATGCGCTCCGGCAGATGGGCCGCACTCGACACTTCCGCGCTGGAACCGAGCGCCAGGGCCATGGCGGCGGCCGCGGCAGCTGCGCATGCAGGCCGCCGTCAGCGCCTTATATGACTGGCAGGGCGGGCTGGTGTGGCTGCGCATGGAACAAGGCGATCCGGAAGCCGCCCTGCTGCGCGGGCTGTTGAGGAAACATGGCGGCGGCCATGCGACGCTGGTGCGTGCCGCACCTTCGCATCGCGCCGCTCTGCCGGTGTTCGAGCCGCAGCCGCCCGCACTTGCCGCACTCAGCCAGCGCCTGAAGCAGGAATTCGACCCCAAAAACATCCTCAATCCCGGCCGAATGGCTTAGGATCCAACGCGATGCAGACCAATTTTTCGCTTGCCCAGCTTGCCGATCCGCATGTCGCGGAATCGGAAAGGATCCTGCGCAAATGCGTGCATTGCGGCTTCTGCACCGCCACCTGCCCGACCTATGTGACGCTTGGCAACGAGCTCGATTCACCGCGCGGGCGCATCTACCTGATCAAGGACATGCTGGAAAATGGCCGTCCCGCCGACAAGCAGATCGTCACCCATATCGATCGATGCCTGTCGTGCCTCGCCTGCATGACCACCTGCCCGTCGGGCGTGAACTACATGCATCTGGTCGACCATGCCCGCGCCCATATCCAGGAGACCTACAAGCGGCCGCTGCTCGATCGACTGACCCGCGCCATGCTGGCCTTCGTGCTGCCTTATCCCCAGCGGTTTCGCGCCGCGCTCAAGCTGGCGAAGCTGGGCAAGCCGTTTATAGGCTTGTTCGACAAGGTTCCGGCGCTGAAGCCGCTCAGTGCGATGCTCAAGCTCGCGCCGGCCTCGATCCCGGCAGCTTCGCCGCGATGGGCTCGCCAGGCATCCATGCCGGGCAGGGGAGCAAAAGAGGCCGCGTCGCTATCCTCACTGGCTGCGCGCAATCGGTGCTCGATCCCGCCATCAACGACGCCACGATTTCGCTGCTGACGCGGCTCGGCGTCGAGGTCGTGGTGCCGCCGGGCGAGGGCTGCTGCGGCGCGCTGGTGCATCATATGGGGCGCGAGCAGGCCGCGCTTGCCTCGGCGCGAGGCAGAATGTCGCGATGCCTGGACGCGCGCCCATCGAACAAGGCGGGCTCGATGTGCCATCGTCATCACTGCATCCGGCTCGCTGGCCAAGGACATCACCGAATATCTCTGCGGCACGACGATCAAGGACTACGGTTTCATGCTGCGGCTGGATCCGGCCTATGCCGACAAGGCCGCGCGCGTTTCGGCGACATCGTCGAGCAGGCCACGGATGGCGAGCGTGACTTCGGTCTCGGCTGCCGGCAGCACCTTGAAGGTGACGTCGGTGAATACGGCCAGCGTGCCCCAGCTGTTGGCCATCAGCTTGGACATGTCATAGCCGGTGACGTTCTTGACCACGCGGCCGCCCGACTTGAAGGACTCGCCGCGACCGGACACGACATTGATGCCCAGGACATGATCGCGCGCAGCCCCCTGCCTTGAGCCGGCGCGGCCCGGAGAGGTTCGCGGCGAGCACACCGCCGATGGTGCCTCTGCCAGGCTCGCCGCCAAGCAGCGGACCGTAGTCCATCGGCTCGAAGCCAAGCTGCTGGCCGTTTTCCGCCAGCAGCTTTTCGATCTCGGCCAGCGGTGTGCCTGCCTTGGCCGACAGCACCAGTTCAGCCGGTTCATAGAGCGTGACGCCAGAGAGTTTCGACAGGTCGAGCGTGTGTTCGGTTTGCAGCGGCCGGCCGACGCGATCTGCCTGAACCGGTGCGCAAGCCGGGCACGGTTGTCGCCTATCACTCGGCCTGTTCGATGCAGCACGGCCAGAAGATCACCCGCCAGCCGAAGGAACTGCTCGCCAAGGCCGGCTTCGTCGTGCGCGAGCCGCGCGAAGGGCATTTGTGCTGCGGTTCGGCCGGCACCTACAACATCCTGCAGCCCGAGATCTCGGCCAAGCTGCGCGACCGCAAGGTGAAAAACATCGAGGCGACGGGGGCTTCGATCGTCGCCACCGGCAACATCGGCTGCATCACCCAGATCGCCTCCGCCGCCAAGCTGCCGGTGGTGCACACGATCAAGCTGCTCGACTGGGCTTATGGCGGACCAAGGCCGGGAGGTGCCCCGGAGGAAGGGCTGGTTGCGGCTGAGTAGCGTGGCGCGCTGTCTGAGTTACGGCAAATCCCCCTCGTCCGGCCGCTTCGCGGCCACCTTCTCCCCGTTGGGGAGAAGAGATTTGCGCCGGCGGTGACAGCCTCCTCTCCCCTCGGGAGAGGTCAGCCGGGCGAAGCGGAGGCTGGGTGAGGGGGCCTTTGGCGTCGCCCTGTCCTTACTCCGCCGCAAGCCTGTCGGCCGTACCGTAGGTCGCCTCATAAAGCGCACGCTGGCGGCTGAGCGCCACCATCGTGTTGCGCAGCAGGATGGCGACCGTGATTGGGCCGACGCCGCCCGGCACCGGGGTGATCCAGGAGGCGACCTCGCGCACGCTTTCGGTGTCGACGTCGCCGACGATGCGGCTGGAGCCGTCAGGCCCGATTTCGGAATTGATGCCGATGTCGATGACGGCGGCGCCCGGCTTGACCATGTCGGCCTTGATCAGCCGCGGCCTGCCGACGGCGACGAACAGCGCGTCGGCGCGCCTTGCATGCGCGGCGACCGATCGCGTCATGTGGTGGCAGACCGTCACCGTCGCGCCTTCGCTCATCAACAGGAAGGCGATCGGCTTGCCGACGATTTCCGAATGGCCGACGATGACGACTTCCAGTCCCTTGAGGTCGAGGCCGGTTTCCTTGAGCAGTTCGACCGAGGCGGCCGCCGTGCAAGGCGCGAGATCGAGCTGGTTGTAGACGATGTTGCCGATCGAGGCCGGATGCATGCCTTCGACGTCCTTCAGCGGATGCACCGCCGCCTGCAGTGTCCTGATCGGGATGTGCGCGGGCACCGGCCGCTGGATGATAATGCCGGTGACGCGCGGATCGGCATTCAGGCCGTGGATCGCAGCTTCCAGTTCGCCTGCCGTGATGGTGGCGGGAAAGCGCCGCTCCTCGAAATCGATGCCGGCGAGCTCAGCCTTGGCGCGCTGGTTGCGCACATAAACATCCACCGCATCGGTGTCGCCGACGGTGATCGAGATCAGCTTGGGCGGAAAACCCTCAGCTTTGGCGATCGCTGCGTCCTCGGCAACGGCGGCGATGATGCGCTGGGCGACCGGGCCGCCCTTGAGATAACGGCTGTCTTCGGACAGGGGCATGGGTGAACTCTTTTGTGGAACTAGCCACCGAGATAGCAAAAGAATGCGGTAAAGGGCAGCATGAAAGCGAAACGCTATGCCCGTTGCGCGACGCGTGGGTGACCTTTGCCCTCGATTTCTGCTCAAAAACGGAAAGGGCAGCGCGGTTTCCCGTGCTGCCCTTCCTGACCGGCCGCATCCCCATACGGCCCGTCCCCCGTTATCCCTAAACCGGCCCGAAAAGCGGACTGCTTTGCCGGCCAGGTGATTCGCAAAGGTTATTATATCACCTCGACCGTGGTTCCGACATTGACCCGCTCATAAAGGTCGACGACGTCCTCGTTGCGCATGCGGATGCAGCCCGACGACACCGCGCCGCCGATCGTCCACGGCTGGTTGGTGCCGTGGATGCGGTATTCGGTCGTGCCGAGGTAGAGCGCGCGGGCGCCAAGCGGGTTCTCCGCGCCGCCGGCAAGATAGGTCGGCAAATAGCGGCCCTTGGCGGCTTCGCGCTTGATCATCTGCGCCGGCGGGCGCCAGTCCGGCCACTCGCGCTTGTTGGTGATCTTGTGCGTACCCGACCATTCGAAGCCCGGCTTGCCGGTGCCGACGCCATAGCGCCTTGCCTTGCCGTTCTTCTCGACGAGGTAGAGGAAGTTCTGGGTGGTGTCGATGACGATCGTGCCCGGCTTCTGGCCTCCGTCATAGTCGACTTCCCGCGGCAGGTAGATCGGGTTGATCTGAGGACGCGCGACCATGCGCTTGGCCGGCGGCTGCACCGCCGCAGTCTGCACCCGGTCGGGCTGCGCCGGGCGCAGGAGGCGTCTCTGTTGCTGCTGCTGCACCACCTGGCGGTTCTGGCGCACGACGCCGGGCGCCTGGCCAAGCTGCAGCACCCAGGGTGCGGAAAGGTCGGGGCTAACCATCACCGGCGGCCTGTCGGCATAGCGGTCGCCGGCGATTGACGGTGTGACGCCGGCGGCAAACACAGCCACGGCGCCGAGCACGGGAAACAGAACTGTCTTCATCGTAACGCACCTTGATCGTCTGATACAAAACGGGTGGAAACGTCCTCCCGGTTCGGCGATCATTGGCGCGCAAGCAGCAACCGAAAAATGAATCGGAATGCATAAAATGCGGCTTTGTCAGTAAACCTTTTGGTGTGGTTACCGCCGGGTTCAGGAATCTGGTAAAGCCGCAGTAAATGCCGCGCAAAAGCGCGTTAACGAACGGATTTTGGCTTATGGACAAGGAAAACACCGGCCTGCTCGCCGGTCCCGACGGTGTCGCGCGCTGCTTCTGGCACGGCAATCTGCCCGACTATCTGCACTACCACGATCATGAATGGGGCCGGCCTGTGGCCGACGACCGCAGGCTGTTCGAAAAGATCTGCCTCGAAGGCTTTCAGTCGGGCCTGTCGTGGCTGACCATCCTGCGCAAGCGGGAGAATTTTCGCGAAGCCTTCGCCAATTTCGAGTTCGACAAGGTCGCCGCCTTCACCGACAAGGATGTCGAACGCCTGCTCGGCAATGCCGGCATCATCCGCCATCGCGGCAAGATTGTCTCGACCATCAACAACGCCAAGCGCGCCCGCGAAATGGCCGACGAATTCGGCTCGCTGGCCGCCTGGTTCTGGAAGTTCGAACCCGGTAAGGACGAGCGGCCGCAAATCGTCGACCTCGCCCATCTGCGCGCCAACCCGACAACGGCCGTCTCGGTGCGGATTTCGAAGGAGCTGAAGAAACGCGGCTGGAGCTTTGTCGGCCCGACCACGGTCTACGCCTTCATGCAGGCCATGGGCCTGGTCAACGACCACCTCGAGGGCTGCGTCTGCCGCAAAGAGGTCGAGAAGCAGCGGAAGGCTTTCAGGCGGCCGAAATAGGCTCAGGTGCCGTTGGCGCTGGCCAGCACCAGGCCGGCGACGATCGCCACCACCGTGGCCACGGTCGGATAGATCACCAGCAGGCCGGTCATCAACGCGTCGCGCATGGATGGTCCCTTGCCGGTCTCGCCGGGCACTTCGAACGGGCCGGCAGCCTGGCTGATCATTTTCGGGGCGTTGATGTCGGCCGGGCGCAGGCGTGCGGGCAATTCGGCATCGCTGTCGATGGCGTGGAATCTTGCTGTGCTGGTCATGGCCGCGAACCCCTCATTTCCCGCGTTTATCTCTTGCGATTGTGTCGGCACGATGCCGTACCCGTGGCGGGATTGTTTCATTTTCGCTGCGTTTTGTTTCAGAGCTTGGCTCGGATGGTAGGCCCAAATCTTGGTCGTTCTGCGCCGCCCCTCATCGCCCTGCCGGGCACTTCTCCCCGTATAGCGACGGGGAGAAGGACGCCCTCGTCGATGGTTTCGCCAGTCGTCCAGGTTGCAAGAGAATGCCCGAGTCCGCGTTCAGCTCTCTTCTCCCCGTCACTATACGGGGAGAAGGTGCCGGCAGGCGGATGAGGGGCGGCGCTGTACTTGCAAAGCTATCGAACTGTTCCTAGCCACCTCGTAGAGAGGGTGCAAACCCTTGCTGGTCCTCGCCGCTTCGGTTAGGACACGCCCACTCGCAATATGTCATCGATTACTTAGCAAAAAAGACCCCAGCCCATGGCCGATAAATCGGAAAAGACGAAAGCGCGACTGCCGCGCGGTTTTGCCGACCGCAGCGCCGAGGACATCCGCGCAGTCGAGAAGATGATGGCGACGATCCGCTCGGTCTATGAGCTTTATGGCTTCGAACCGGCCGACCAGCCGCTGATCGAATACACCGACGCGCTCGGAAAATTCCTGCCCGACCAGGACCGGCCGAACGAAGGCGTGTTCTCCTTCCAGGATGACGACGACCAGTGGCTGTCGCTGCGCTACGACCTGACCGCGCCGACGGCCCGTTTCGTCGCCGAGAATTACGAGCGCCTGCCCAAGCCTTACCGCAGCTATCGCTCCGGCTGGGTGTTCCGCAACGAGAAGCCAGGCCCCGGCCGCTTCCGCCAGTTCATGCAGTTCGACGCCGACACGATCGGCACGCCGGGCGTGGCCGCCGACGCCGAGATGGCGATGATGATGGCCGACGTCATGGAAGCGCTCGGCATCAAGCGCGGCGACTACGTCATCCGCGTCAACAACCGCAAGGTTCTGGACGGCGTGTTGGAGGCGATCGGCCTTGGCGGTGAGGAGAATGGCGGCCGCCGGCTGACGGTCCTGCGCGCGATCGACAAGCTGGACAAGCTCGGGCCGGAAGGCGTGAAGCTTTTGCTTGGCCCGGGCCGCTGGGACGGCGGCAAGGAGGGCGAGGGCGACTTCGCCAAGGGCGCCGGGTTGAACAACGGGCAGGCCGAGGCGGTTCTTCTCGCGACCGCGAGGACTATACAGGCCGGCCAGGATTCCATGGTCAGTTCGAACGCCATCTACCAGGAAGGCGTCGGCGAACTCGCCACGATTGAAGCGCTGGTCAGGGCGGCAGGATATGGCGAGGACCGTATTGCCATGGACCGCTCCGTCGTGCGCGGCCTCGAATACTACACCGGCCCCGTCCTCGAAGCCGAGCTTCTGGCCGAAATCCCCAACGAAGACGGCCAGATCGTGCGCTTCGGTTCGGTCGGTGGCGGCGGGCGCTATGATGGCCTGGTGTCGCGCTTTCGTGGAGAGCCTGTGCCGGCGACCGGCTTTTCCATCGGCGTCTCCAGGTTGATGACCGCGCTGAAGAACCTCGGCAAGCTCGACGCCTCGGACGTGATCGCGCCTGTCGTCGTGCTGGTCATGGACAAGGACACCGACAGCCTCGGCCGCTACCAGAAGATGGTGGCGGAGCTGCGCGCCGCCGGCATCCGTTCCGAAATGTATCTCGGCGGCGCCGGCATGAAGGCGCAGCTCAAATATGCCGACCGGCGCGGCTGCCCGGTCGCCATCATCCAGGGCGGCGACGAGCGCGCCAAGGGCGAGCTGCAGATCAAGGACCTGATCGAAGGCGCGCGCATGTCTGCCGAAATCACCGATAACGCCGAATGGCGCGCCGCCCGCCCGGCGCAGGTGACGGTGGCGGAAGGCGAGCTGGTCGCTGAAGTGAGGAAGATTTTGGCGGCGCAGGCCGAGGAGAGGGCACGTGGCGAGTAGAGGTCGCGTTGGCGCCTCTGGTTTGGGACCAGAGGGTCGTGCAGCACTGAGGTCAGCAAGTTGACCTCCCGCACCCCCGCCATCTCCACCGACATCACCAACCTCTTCGCCACGCGCAACACGCACGCCGTCGAGGTCGCCATATTGCAGCCGGCGGACCCCTTCCTCGACATGGCCGGCGAGGATTTGCGCCGCCGCATCTTCCTCACCGAAAGCGAGACCGGCCAGACATTGTGCCTGCGGCCGGAATTCACCATTCCGGTCTGCCTTGATCACATAAGTTCGCAGGCCGGCACGCCGCGCCGTTATTCCTATCTGGGCGAGGTGTTTCGACAGCGCCGCGAAGGCGGCAACGAGTTCTTCCAGGCCGGCATTGAGGATCTCGGTGACCGCGATACCGCTGGAGCCGATGCCCGCTCGGTGGCCGATGCGCATGCGCTGCTGTCGCTGGTGCTGCCCGGCCAGGCGCTGGCGATCACGCTCGGCGACCAGACCATTTTTGAGGCGGTTCTGGCTTCTCTCGGGCTGCCGCGCTGCTGGCGCATGCGCCTTGCCCGTGCGTTCGGCTCGGCGCCGAGGCTTGAGGC
>NZ_RZOL01000209.1:0-10529 GCF_004022985.1 Mesorhizobium sp. M7A.F.Ca.ET.027.02.1.1
TTCCAGAGCCCCGCGCCCCTTCACGATTGCGAAAATCGTCCAAGTTGGTGACCTAGCCATATTGTCAGCTAACCAGAAGGGCTTAAAATCGTACATCGAACACCTACATGTCGAACTCGCATGGGGAATCGAAAGAGGCAGGAATACGTGACTTCAGGTTTGACTGCCACGAGACGAGTGGTGCGAATGCAAGACGGCGACGGTAACGGCAATGGGGCCGGCCGTGGGACGGCCGTCATCACGCGCACCAAAACCAAGACCAAGAAGCCCAGCCTTTATCGGGTCCTCATCCTCAACGACGACTACACTCCGATGGAGTTCGTGGTTCACGTGCTGGAGCGTTTTTTCCAGAAGGATCGCGAAGCCGCCACACGCATCATGCTTCATGTTCACAATCATGGAGTGGGCGAGTGCGGGGTCTATACATTCGAGGTGGCCGAGACCAAAGTGTCCCAGGTCATGGATTTCGCCCGACAGAATCAGCATCCGCTGCAATGCGTGATGGAGAAGAAGTGAGGTAACATGCCGGCTTTCTCCCAAGGCCTGGAAAAGGCGCTTCACCAGGCGCTGACGCTCGCCAATGAGCGGCACCATGAATATGCAACCCTAGAACATCTGCTGCTCGCGCTCATCGATGACACCGAGGCGGCCGCCGTCATGCGCGCCTGCAATGTCGATCTCGATGAGCTCAAGCACACGGTTCTCACCTATATCGACACCGAGCTGGACAACCTCGTCACCGGTTACGACGAGGACTCCAAGCCGACCGCCGGTTTCCAGCGCGTCATCCAGCGCGCGGTGATCCATGTGCAGTCGTCCGGCCGCGAGGAAGTGTCGGGCGCCAACGTGCTCGTCGCCATTTTCGCCGAGCGCGAGAGCCATGCCGCCTATTTCCTGCAGGAACAGCAGATGACCCGCTACGACGCGGTCAACTACATCTCGCACGGCATTGCCAAGCGTCCGGGCGCGTCGGAGACACGCTCGCCGCGCGGTGCCGATGACGAGCAGGGCGGCCAGAACGGCGCCGAGCCGCAAGAGGAAGGCGGCAAGAAGAAGCAGCAGCAGGACGCGCTGACGGCTTATTGCGTCAATCTCAACAACAAGGCCAAGGCCGGCAAGATCGATCCGCTGATCGGCCGCGAATCCGAGATCAACCGCACCATCCAGGTGCTGTGCCGCCGCTCCAAGAACAACCCGCTCTATGTCGGCGACCCCGGCGTCGGCAAGACGGCGATCGCCGAGGGTCTGGCCAAGCGCATCGTCGAGGGCGACGTTCCCGAAGTGCTGCACAACGCCACCATCTTCGCGCTCGACATGGGCACGCTGCTCGCCGGCACGCGCTATCGCGGCGATTTCGAGGAACGGCTGAAGCAGGTCGTCAAGGAGCTCGAGGACTATCCTGGCGCCGTGCTGTTCATCGACGAGATCCACACGGTCATCGGGGCAGGGGCTACTTCAGGCGGCGCCATGGATGCGTCCAACCTGTTGAAGCCGGCGCTGTCGTCGGGTGCGATCCGCTGCATCGGCTCGACCACCTACAAGGAATTCCGCCAGTTCTTCGAGAAGGACCGTGCCCTGGTGCGGCGCTTCCAGAAGATCGACGTCAACGAGCCGACCATCGAGGACGCCATCGAGATCATGAAGGGCCTCAAGCCCTATTATGAGGAGTTCCACAAGGTGAAGTTCACCAACGAGGCGATCAAGGCCTCGGTGGAGCTGTCGGCACGCTACATCAACGACCGCAAGCTGCCGGATAAAGCGATCGACGTGATCGACGAGACCGGCGCCTCGCAGATGCTGGTGCCGGAAGCCAAGCGCAAGAAGACCATCGGCATCAAGGAGATCGAGGCGACGATCGCCACCATGGCCCGCATCCCGCCGAAGACGGTTTCGGCCGATGACGAGAAGGTGCTGCAGGGCCTCGATATCGAGCTGAAGCGCGTCGTCTATGGCCAGGACACTGCGATCACCGCGCTGACCTCGGCGATCAAGCTGGCACGTGCCGGCCTGCGCGAACCGGAGAAGCCGATCGGCTCCTACCTGTTCTCCGGCCCGACCGGCGTCGGCAAGACCGAAGTGGCCAAGCAGTTGGCCGCCTCGCTCGGCGTCGAGCTGATCCGCTTCGACATGTCGGAATATATGGAACGCCACACCGTCTCGCGGCTGATCGGCGCGCCTCCGGGCTATGTCGGCTTCGACCAGGGCGGTCTTCTGACGGACGGCGTCGACCAGCATCCGCATTGCGTGCTGTTGCTCGACGAGGTCGAGAAGGCGCATCCGGACCTGTTCAACATCCTGTTGCAGGTGATGGACCACGGCAAGCTGACCGACCATAACGGCAAGCAGATCGACTTCCGCAATGTGATCCTGATCATGACCACCAATGCGGGCGCGTCGGATGCGCAGCGCGCGGCGATCGGCTTCGGCTCGACCAAGCGCGAAGGCGACGATGTGGAGGCGATCAACCGGTTGTTCACGCCGGAGTTCCGCAACCGGCTCGACGCGATCATCCCGTTCGGCTCGCTGCCGGTGCCGGTCATCCATCAGGTGGTGCAGAAGTTCGTCATGCAGCTCGAGGCCCAGCTTTCCGAGCGTGGCGTCACCTTCGACCTGTCGGCGGATGCGATCGCCTGGCTCGCCGACAAGGGTTATGATGAGCGCATGGGAGCGCGGCCGCTCGGCCGTGTGATCCAGGAGCATATCAAGAAGCCGTTGGCCGACGAGGTGCTGTTCGGAAAGCTCAAGAAGGGCGGCACGGTGCGCGTCACCGTCGAGAAGAAGGAAACCGGCGAGACCGGCCTGAAGCTCGAATCGCTGGCCGACGAGGCGCCGGTGAAGCCGAAGAAGGAAGAGCCGGAAGAAACGCCGAAGCCCAGAAAGGCCGTAGCGAAGAAGCCGGCGGCCAAGAAGCTGGTGGCGCAGAAGCCCGAAGCCAAGGGCAAGGACGGCGGCAAGCGCAGTCTCGTCCCGCAACTGCCCAGAAAGAACTGACCTTGAGGAAAGTCGAAAAGCCCCGGAAACGGGGCTTTTTTCGTTTGCAAGGAGGAGGGGCATGAGCGGCCAGATCATCATCCTGAACGGTGCGCCGCGATCGGGAAAAACAAGCATCGCCAGAGCTGTTCAGGAGCGCTTCGATGGCGTCTGGATCAATCTCGGCGTCGACGTTTACGAGCAGGCTACGCCGGCACGCTATCGGCCTGGGATAGGATTGCGGCTCGGCGGCGAGCGTCCCGACCTTGAGGCCCTCGTGCCCGGATTTCACGCCGGGCTCTACGAATCGATCGCCGCCCACAGCCGGCTGGGGCTGAATGTCGTGGCGGATGTCGGCCATCACGATGCCTATTCGAAGCCACTTCACATTGTGGCCGATTGCGCGCGCCGGCTTGTAGGTCTGCCGGTGCTGTTTGTCGGTGTTCGCTGCCCGCTGGAAATCATCATGGAAAGGCGTGCAGCCAGCGCGGCAGACAAGGAATATGTAACCGGCTCATCAGATGTTCCCGTGCCGCTGCCCGTGCGTCTGTGGCAAGAAGAGGTCCACCGGCCCGGCGTGTACGATCTGGAGATCGATACCTCGCTCCTCAGCCCTGGGCAATGCGCGGATACGATCGCAGAGAAGCTTCGGCAAGCACCGTATCCAACAGCGTTTCAGAAACTATCCAACCCATCCAGCGCGGCCCTTGAGCCGTTTTGACCGGCATGGCCGCCGCAGGCGGGGTCGCCCAGATCGGCGAATTTACAGCCCGCAAACCGCCGGCGATTGCATGGTGGAGCTCTCGATTTCAGCGGCCATGCGGTCCGGCGAGAAACGGGCCACCAAATATCCGCACACCTTCCAGATCGCGATCATCAGGAATGCACCCGCATAGCCATCCAAGGCATAGTGCCAGCCAAGCACGACGGAACCGACCATAATGACGCCGGCGAATAACCACATCACAAGACCGGCCAGCCGAGACCGCCGTGTTGCATAGAGGGCAAACAGCACCGCCATCGCAACGTGCAGGGATGGGAAGGCGGATATGCCGACGCTGCCGGTAGTTGCGCCGGTATAGCCACTCCACAGCATATCCTGCGTGCTGAGCGCCCAGATCGGATAGACGCGATCGGCAACGGCAAGTGCTTGCATGAGGGGGTGAAAGTCGTTGCCGAACCCCAATTGCTCGTAAAAGCAAGGGCCAGCCGACGACAGGCCCATCGCGAGGAAAAAGCCGCCCAGTGTCCACACCGTCATGAAGCTCATCAGGAACTGATGACGCAGCTTCGTATCCTTTCGTGTGATGCACACGGTGAAAACCGCGATGATGAGCACGACGAACCAGAAATTGTACGCGATGTTGATGATTTTCAATGCAAGCGGCGACTGGACGACAAACCACAACCATTCGTGCGGGGCTCGACCGAAATGCAGGATGCGATCGGCGTGAGCCAATGCTTTGTCCCATGCAAACGGAGAGAGGATTGCAATGGCTCCCTTCAACACACCGATCGCGGATATGAAGGCAAGACCGGCACCCAAGCCATTCAGGCTGTTGGCAATGCGTTCGGCATCGCCAAAGAATCTACCCAGTGACTTGAGGAAGGTGTGCAGCGGTTCGGTTTCCCGCTGGACCAGCGCAAGGTGGAAAAGCGTCCCAAGTGCAAGGGCTGAGCCGCAAATCCAGAAGGCGATGAAAAGATACTCGGCGTATTCCGCCAGAACGCCGAAATCCGGCATGTTTCCAGTGTGCCACCCGACTGCGCTTGCCAGAAGCAGCGCAGCGGTAGCCATAGCGTGCAGCAGCCGGTGTCGCCAAAAGGCATCCGCCAAGATGCCAGGAAAAGCACGTCCGACAATGGCCCCCGTCAGTGGGGCCGATGCCGCAACCGAATGTTCCATGGTTTTGAAGCCCAGCTCGCCACGCCGTTACCATTTTACCGTCAGACGGTTCAATATTTCCTAATCAGACGATTAGAGTTGCAAACGGTTGAGTCCCGGCGCCGGCACGCCCGGGCACTAGAATCGTCTTCTCGGCTGAACGGCGCTTGTCAGTTCGATATTCTCGACCCGGTCCGCCACATCGGCTGACCTCGCGTTTCTCAATTTTCGAGCGCAGTCCGGATCTTTTCGGCATTTTCGGTCAGCACCTCCGGCTTCTCCATTCCTCCCGTGTGCGGCTTCAGCGGGATGCCGTCGAAGCGCGGAATGACATGTACGTGCAGATGATAGACGGTCTGCCCCGATGCCGGCTCATTGAACTGCATGATGGTGACGCCGTCGGCGCCAAAGGCCTTTTTCACCGCCAGCGCCACTTTCTGAACGACGCTTAAGAGATGGCCGAAAATTGACGGGTCGGCGTCGAGCAGATTGCGCGACGGCGCTTTCGGCACCACCAGCGTATGGCCCGGCCCCTGCGGCATCACATCCATGAAGGCGATGACCGCTTCATCCTCATAGACACGGTGCGAAGGAATTTCGCCGCGCAGGATCTTGGCGAAAATGTTGTCGGTGTCGTAGGCGGCCTCGATCATGGCGAACGCTCCAGATTGTGCCTTTCGTGTAGCGAAGCCGCCGAAAATCGGCAAGACGATTGGAAAATCGATCATCGGGCGACGCGGCCGCTACTCCTCGAGATCCTTGCGGAACGGGGTGTGCTCTTCCAGATATTCGCTCATCCGCTCCACCTCGTGGCGTTCGCGCCTGAGGTAGTCGGCCACGGCGTTGCGCAGGCCGGGGTGCGCAATGTAGTGCGCGGAATGCATGGTCACCGGCCGGTAGCCGCGCGCCAGCTTGTGCTCGCCCTGCGCGCCCGCCTCGACCACCTTCAGCTTGCGCTCTATGGCGAAGTCGATCGCCTGATGGTAGCAGACCTCGAAATGCAGGAAGGGATGGTCCTCGATGCAGCCCCAGTTGCGGCCATAGAGTGCGTCCGAGCCGATGAAATTGATGGCGCCGGCAATATAGCGCCCATTGCGCCTGGCCATCACCAGCAGGATGTCGTCGGCCATGCGTTCGCCGATCAGCGAGAAGAATTGACGGTTGAGATAGGGCCGACCCCATTTGCGGCTGCCGGTGTCCATGTAGAAGGCGAAGAAATCGTCCCAGGCCTTCTCCGTGAGGTCCTTGCCGGTCAGCCGATCGATCCAAATGCCTGGGGCAAGCGCTTCACGCCTTTCCTTCTTCATCGCCTTTCGCTTGCGCGAGGCAAGGGTGGCGAGGAAGTCGTCATAGGTCGAAAAACCTTCGTTGAAGAAATGGAATTGCTGGTCGGTGCGGTGCAGGAAGCCTGCCGCTTCCAGCACTTCCACATCGCTCTCTTGCGCGAAGGTGACATGCGCGGAAGAGACGCCGAGTTTTTGCGTCACCGCCTTCAGGCCCGCCGCGAGACCGGCCTTCACTTTGGCGCTGTCCTCGCCTTTGCTGACCAGCAGGCGAGGGCCGGTGACCGGGGAGAACGGCACGGCACTTTGCAGTTTGGGATAGTAACGGCCGCCGGCGCGCTCGAAGGCATCCGACCAGCCATGATCGAACACATATTCGCCCTGGCTGTGCGATTTGAGATAACAGGGCACCACGCCCAGCAATCTGCCTTGCCCGTCCTCCAGCCTGAGGTGATGGCCCTGCCAGCCGGTGCGCCGCACGGCGCATCCAGAATCTTCGAGCGCACTTAGAAAAGAGAAGGAAACCAAAGGATTGTAACTGGTTTCTGAATCTCCGCGCGCGGTTCCGGCAAAGCCGTTCCATTCATCACAGGTGAAGGCGCCAATGCCAGCGGCGACGCGGATCGAATAGTCCGCATTGGCCGTTTGTCCGTCACCCTCGTCGCCCTGATCCATGAGGCTTATTTAAGCTCCGTCCGGCCTGGTACAAGTCACGTTTCAGACACTCAGGCGACTTTGACCAGATCGGGCTCGAACCCCTCGAACGTCATCTGGTCGGCATATCTGAAGGTCAGGTCGACCGCCGGCTGGTCATGCACCGTCCAGGTGATAACAGGCATTTTCAGCCTTTCGCGCACGAAGCTGACGAATGGGTTCGGCAGGTCGCCGGCGGCGTAGGAGGTGAAGGCGATGTCGTGCGCCAGCATGGCGAAATGCGCCTCGATCAGCCCGACGTCCTTGCCGTAGGCGGTGAGACCCCCGGGGATACCCGGCGCGTCTTTCGGAAAATCGCGGACCAGCCAGTGGTCGAACGACATGATCGCCGCTTTGCCCTTGTAGCGCTTGAGCATCTTGCCGACGCTTGCCACCAGGCCTTCGTCATAGCCGGGCGTGCCTTTCAACTCGACCACCAATGGCACGCGGCCGTCGACCAGGTGAAGCGCTTCCTGCAGCGTCGGCACATGGTCCGCCGTGCCACCGACCCTGAGCGCCGCGAGTTCTGCTGCGGTGCGCTGCCAGACGAAACCATCCTGGCCAGTCAGGCGCTTGAGATCTCCGTCATGGATGATGACAGGAACGCGGTCGGACGACAGGTGGACGTCGCATTCGATGGCATAGCCGCGTTCGGCGGCCGCGGCGAAGGCCGACAGCGTGTTTTCCCAGCGCGTCTTGTTCATGTCGTGGAACCCGCGATGGGCGACGGGCCGGGCGGTCAGCCAGGATAGGTCGGTCATATCAGTCCCCTGGCTCATTCGATTTCGAAGACGGCTTCGATTTCCACTGCGGCATTAAGCGGCAGGCAGGCGGTGCCGACGGCGGAGCGTGCATGCTTGCCACGCTCGCCAAGGGCCGCCACCAGGAAATCGGAGGCGCCGTTGGCAACCAGATGCTGCTCGACGAACTCAGGTGTCGAGGCGACGAAAACGGTGATCTTCACCAGACGGCTAATCTTCTCGAGGTCGCCGAGTGCTGCCTTGGCCTGCGCCAGGATGTTGATCGCGCAGTATTTTGCCGCATCCTTGCCACCTGCGGTATCGAGATCGCGACCTAACAGCCCGCTCGCCTGCAGCTTGCCGTCCTTGAGCGGCAATTGCCCGGCGGTGAACAGCAGATTCCCGGTCCGGCAATAGGGCACGTAGTTGGCGGCGGGCGCGGCGGCGACGGGAAGCGTCACACCCAGATCGCTTAGCCGCTTTTCGATTGTTTCACTCATGGTATTTCCCTATTGCTTGGTGACGCCGCGCCGGCCGGGCCGAAATTGCTATTTTTGCCTCGCTTCCGCCACGACTTTTTTTAAGCTGGACCATCTTTCCCTGCGGCCTGCCATCAGTCGCGACGATCGGAGTACCTCATGCGCGCAACGCGCCTCGCATTCCATGCCGTCCTGTTGTCGGGGGTCTTCTCGATAGGCCCTGCCTTCGCAGCGCCGGCGTTGCAAGCCCACCGCGCCGTCTACGATCTTACCTTGAAAAAAGCGTCCGATCAGTCCGGCATCACAGGCATATCCGGCCGCATGGTCTATGAGTTCAATGGCTCGGCCTGCGAAGGCTATACGGTGAAATTCCGCTTCGTCACCCAGATCGTCACCGCCGACAACACCAGGCTGACCGACCAGCAGACGACCACTTTCGAGGACGCCGAAGGCAAGACATTTTCGTTCGTGACAAAATCCTTCGTCGACCAGAATCTCGACAAAGAGGTCAAGGGCATCGCCACCAAAGAGACCAAGGGCCTGAAGGTCGACATCGACAAGCCTGAAAAGAACAGCGTCGAGCTGGCGACAACCCAATTCCCGACCCAGCATCTGGTCGAGCTGATCGGCAAGGCCGAAAAGGGCGAGAATTTTTACGAAACCAACCTGTTCGACGGTTCCGAAGACGCCAACAAGGTGATGACCACCACCGTCGTGGTCGGCAAGAAAACCGATGCCGACAAGGCCGACCCGGAAGCTTCGGCACTGGCAAAGCTCGCCACCGACAAATACTGGCCGGTCGATATCGCCTATTTCGACGACACCAACAAGACGGGCGAAGAGGTGCCGGAATACCGTATCAGCTTCAAGCTGCATGAGAACGGCATCACCCGCGATCTCGTCATGGACTATGGCGACTTCTCGATGACCGGCAAGCTGGTCAACCTGTCGCTGTTCGACCAGACGAAACCCTGTCCCGCCAAATAGTGCCGGGCTAGGCAGTTGATTTACCACGACGCAGCGTGGTCGTAACGATCGACTTGAACGTGCCGCAATCGTCTCTCAACCTCTCCCCGGCGTCCAGGCGCGAGGGGGATCAGCTTGAGCAGGATCGATACATTCGTGGCGCCGCGGCCCAACCCGGCACTGATCAGGGCCATGACATCCGTCAACCGGATCGTCATGCTGCGCGGCATTCCCGGATTTCGGGATATCTTGCCGTTCAATCGCCTGGCCGGTCTGCGCGGCGTCTCAAATGTCCGCCATATCGACTTTCCCCCCGCCGATCTTGAGCGGCTGAAGGCCAGTTGCGGGGCAGGGAAGGCGACCTTCATCACGCCCAATCATCCCGAGTTCTTCACCGACTGGATGATCGACAAGGAAATCGTATCGCAGGTCAGCCCGCTCACGGCCTCATGGGCAACCAATGGTGTCGTCAACGGCCTTGGCCGGCTGATGCAGAAGTTCTGGCTGGCCAACAACCTGATCGCTCAGATTCCCGGCAATAGCGGGGCAGCCAAGGAACACTCCGTCGCTTGGGCCTTGAAGGGCCATGGCGTGCTACTGCATCCCGAAGGCGGCGTCGGCTGGCATGCCAATGTCGTTGCGCCTTTGCTGCCGGGTGCCGTCGAGATGGGGCTCGAGGCCCTCAAGCGCGGCCGGGCCACGGATCCCGATTTCAAGGTCTGGATCGCGCCAGTCGTCTGGAAGCTCGCCTTCACCGGGAATGTCGAAGCGGCGCTGGCGAAGGAATGCGCTTATGTCGAGAAAAGCCTGAAAATAGAACGGCGTGCGACCGACACGCTCCCGCAGCGCATCCACAATGTCTATTCGGCGCTGCTGGCCCGCGATGAAGCAGCATCGGGCATGCCATCCGACGAAGGCGCAACCTATGCGGAGCGCCAGCAGGCGTTGGTTGCTGAACTCGGCCGCCGACTCGGCGAAAGCATCTCATTCGACGCTGCCATCATCGACACCGCAGAGCTTCTGCGGCGTGCGCGTCGCTGGCAGCGCGAAAACACCGACGATGCGGAACGGCAAAGGCAGGTCCGCGCGCTCGCGGATAGGGTTCAGAGGCTGCAACGCGTCGGACCCTGGGCCTGCGCCAATCCGCGCATCACGCAGGAGGATATCGCCGAACATCTGAAGCGGATCCGCAACGACTATTGTCGAGGTGGGCTGCGCGACACGATGAATCGGTTCGTTCCGCAGCCGGTCGGGCCGCGTTGCGCCCACATCCGGGTGCCGGAGGCACTGGGGTTGCATGAGCATACGGACTCTATCGACGATGCGGTTGCCGAGCTGCACCGTCGCATGCAGGATACAGTCACCAACATTGTGGCCGAGCTTGCAGCCAAGGGCAGCTTCATTTTCTATCCGAATCCATTCTATCGTCCCTGACATCCTGACGGGCCACGTGGCCCGTCAGGATGTCAGGGACGATAGAATGGATTCGGATAGAAAATGAAGCTGCCCTTGG
>NZ_RZOL01000020.1:0-34461 GCF_004022985.1 Mesorhizobium sp. M7A.F.Ca.ET.027.02.1.1
ATCGCCAATTCCGAGCTTCATGACCTGGAGGGCATGACCGGCGCTGAGATCAAGGCGCTGCCCCAGCACGACATCAATCGCAAGCAGTTCGTCTCCATGGCCCGCTTCAGCTTGCTCGCCGTGCTTGCAGCGCGCGAAGCCATGCGGCAGGCCGGACTTTCCTGCGACGAGGGGAATGCCCATCGCTTCGGCGCGACAGTGGGCGTCGGCGGCTTGGGCTGGGATGTGATGGAGGAAACTTACCGGGCCCTCCTTTTGGACGGCGCGAGGCGAGTTGGCATCCTCGCTGTACCCAAAACGATGCCAAGCGCCGCCGCCGGCCAGGTGAGCTTGAGCCTCGGCTTGCGCGGGCCGGTCTTCGGGGTGACCTCCGCATGTGCCTCGGCCAACCATGCGATCGCCTCGGCGGTGGACCAGATCAAGCTGGGCCGGGCCGACGTAATGGTTTCCGGAGGCAGCGACGCACCCTTCGCATGGGGCGTGCTGAAAGCATGGGAAGCAATGCGCGTGCTTTCACCCGATACCTGCCGGCCCTTCTCCGCCGATAGGAAGGGCCTGGTGCTGGGCGAGGGTGCGGGCATGGCCGTGCTGGAAAGCTACGAGCATGCCACGAGGCGTGGTGCCACAATTCTTGCCGAGATCGCCGGCGTCGGCCTTTCCGCCGATGCCTTCCACATTGCCGCGCCATCTGTCGAGGGGCCAGCGTCGGCGATGCGCGCCTGCCTTGCCGATGCCGGGCTGAATGCCGAGGACGTCGACTACCTCAACGCGCACGGCACCGGTACCAAAAGCAATGATCAGACTGAAACGGCGGCGATCAAGCGTGTGTTTGGAAACCACGCTTATTTGATGTCCATCTCTTCCACCAAGTCCACGCACGCGCATTGCCTCGGCGCAGCGAGCGCGCTTGAAATGATCGCCTGCGTGATGGCAATCCAAGAGGACGTCGTGCCGCCGACCGCCAACTATCGCGAGCCAGATCCCGCTTGCGACCTCGACATCACACCCAATGTGCCGCGCGAGCGCAAGGTGCGCGTCGCCATGAGCAACGCCTTCGCCATGGGCGGTACGAACGCAGTTCTGGCATTCAGGCAGGTGTAGAAGCCATGCAAGACGCCTCATTTGAGGTCACCTGTCGTATCTAGCTGCTTGAGGGGCGGGGCATTGTGATACAGGGAGAGCTGTGGGGTCCCTCCTTCTCGGCCTCGACGATGTGGAAGGAGCCTGTGCGGCGAAACGGGCTAGACGCCCCCAGGCCCAGAACTTGGGCGAAACCAACTCCCACCAAAGGACAGCCGGTTTAGTAGCCGAACAATGAAACCTCGCTCGACGAGCCGCCGTCTCTACTGTCTCCGGCCTCACGCGGTTGAAGCGAACAGCGCAGCAGCTACTGTTCCGCACAACTCGGATGGCAATTGGGACAAGTCCGCACATGTCGTCACGTACGCTGAACGCCGCAGGTACAGCCAAACTGGGGCGGGGCGTTTCTGCCGTTTTGATAGAATTCTATCAAACTGACAATTTTCCTTGCATAAATGCAAGGAGAGCTCGGTTGACTCCCCTCCTTTCTTGTCAAGGATGAGTTTGCAGGCTGCGGTGCGGCAGAAGCCGGACAGAACAGCGACCGGTCGAGTAAAGGCCTGCGCAAACCGCATATTGCGAGCGCCCGCGCGGAGGAAGACGCTCGTCCTGGTGAAAGGCAACGATGCTCAGGCGCCATTGCCATTTGCCGAGGGCGTCCGCGCGCCGAAAATTTCGAAGCAACAAAGGTGAGATCGAGAATGATGATGACGAAATACAACACAGCTCACCGTCCAGTGCAGTTCTACCGGCGGGTGGCGGAGTGGGATGGGCTGCCAAATGGAACGTAAAAAGATCAGCAAGGAGATGCTTGGCGATAGTCAGGCGCTGCGCAAGCTGCGTGAGCACCTTGTCAAGGTGGCCAAGGCGAAGACTACGGTCCTGTTGCGAGGTGAATCCGGAACCGGTAAGGAGCTGGTTGCCAAAGCCATTCACGAGCTCTCGCCTCGCGCCAAGCAGCCCTTCATCAAGGTCAATTGCGCGGCGCTCACCGAGACGCTTCTGGAATCTGACTTGTTCGGTCATGAGAAGGGTGCCTTCACCGACGCGAGCAGTTTGCGCAAGGGGCGCTTTGAGGCTGCCGACAAAGGCACATTGTTTCTGGACGAGATTGGCGAAATATCAGGTTCGTTCCAGGCTAAGCTGCTGCGTGTCCTGCAGGAGCAGGAGTTTGAGCGCGTCGGCAGCAACCACACCATTAAAGTTGATGTTCGCGTGATTGCCGCAACGAACAGGGACTTGGAAACGGCAGTTCAACGCAAGGAGTTCCGGCAAGACCTCTATTATCGCATCAACGTCGTCACTTTACGCGTGCCGGCATTGCGCGAAAGGCGAGGTGATATTCCGCTCTTGGCCGCTCAGTTTCTCAAGAATTTCAATACTGAGAATGATCACACGCTGACCTTCGCTCCCGAAGCGATTGAGGTGCTAATGAACTGCGAATTTCCAGGCAACATCCGAGAGCTCGAAAACTGCGTTCAACGGACGGCAGTTCTGGCGACGGGTCCATCAATCCTCAGAACTGACTTTGCCTGTTACGCGGATCAGTGCTTGGCCGCGGCGCTGTGGAAGAACGGACCGCCGACGTCAGAGAAGTCGACTACGATCCAGCCTTCCGCCGCCTGTGCCGCCCCGCCCGTCGGCGACGGGCAAGCGCCGATAGGCCCTGCCACGAGTCGTGGTAGGGTGCCCGATGCCGATACGGTCATTGCTGCCATGGAAAAGTGTGGCTGGGTGCAGGCAAAGGCGGCGCGCCTGCTCGGTTTGACCCCGCGCCAGATCGGCTACGTGCTGAGAAAACGCGGTATCGAGATCAAGCGTCTCTGAAACAACCCGCCGAGCAAGAGCTGGAGCAGGTCAAGCATTGGTGCTCTGGCGAGCCCATCGGCCAGGCTTACGAAGTGGGTGTGAACAGCGCTGCCAAGATTCCGGCCGTGTGCTTTCTACCACGTAGTCATACTGGGGCTCTGCGACTGACAAACTAAAAAGGAGTAATCCTATGGCTAGTAACTTCGCTCTACACCGCAAGGCAAATCAATTCGACGTGCCTGGATCCAGAAATAATCGATGTATTATTGGTGACACGCCAGCATGCGTAGAGGCGACGCGCAGATCTCCGCTGGCGGGACCTGGTCGATACATTAGCTGATGGCTTACCGCTCGATATCACGCAATCTGAGATGGGCATGAAAGTGAGTTCGACCGCTGGACAGTTGCCGACCTCGTCAGGTATTGGCCCCTGCGACCGGTTGATCTGCGATATCCAAATTCGCGGAAGTTGGTCGAGACGAAACTGTCGCCCCGGCTCGTGACCGACCGCGCGCCCGGCAAGACCGAGTTACAAAGTTGCCGAGGCAGTTTGATGTGCGTTCCTGCATCACTGTACGGGACACGACCTGACGGGAGACTATGATGCGTAGCCAAAAAGAAAAGATGCTCGCAGGCGAGTTTTACAATGCGGCGGATCCGGAGATCCAAGCTGACCTGTTGGCCACCGGGGCTTGGCTCAAGCGGTACAATGATACGCTGGGGCAGACCACGGGGCATTGGCATGAGCTTTTGTCCGAGCGGCTGGGAGAGGTTGGGCGCGGAACGGTCATCCGTCCGCCCTTTTTTTGCGACTACGGATTCAATATCCGCATTGGAGCCAATGCCTACATCAACTTCAACTGCGTTATTCTTGACGTGGTAGAGGTCAAAATCGGGCAAGGAACGGCAATTGGGCCTGCTGTGCAGATTTATACCGCCGATCATCCACATGATGCCGAGCAGCGGCAGGCCGGCCTGCAGGTCGGGCGTCCTGTTCACATTGGCAGCCGTGTCTGGATCGGCGGTGGAGCAATCATTCTGCCTGGCGTCACGATTGGTGATAATGCAGTGGTAGGCGCTGGCTGCGTGGTCACACGAGATGTTCCCGCCGGGGCAAAGGTAGTGGGAATTCCTGCTCGCGTGGCCGACCCACATAAACAGGCATAATCAACCTCGTTGACCCTGGAGGTGCATGCGAACTGTCGAAACTGTGCCGAATTTTTGTCGAAGCCATTGAGCGCTGCATATGTTGTCGCGACTCGGGCGCTTCAGTTCTTTTGCCACGGGGGTCACAAGATCATGTGCGTAATGCCGCCGCAACGTGCTCACGTCCCGCAGCAGCGGACCCTTTCACATCGCCCAACGAATTCAGAGCCTACGTTGTGCTGCCACTAGCATTACTACTCACGAATGTATTCCCAACTGAGTTTTCGCCCTTGGAGGCAAGCAGCGACTCACCAGCAATCGCCGGCCATTAATCCTGGCTAGCATCGACCCCGACGAGGCGAGCCGCGGCGTTGCGGATCGGCATGTCGATGACCGTGATTGCGCCTTCGGCAAGGAAACGACGTTCGTTTCTGGTCAGCGTAGCCGAATCGATCACCGCAAAATGTGGGCCAGTGGAGCGCTTCATCAGCTGTCTGGCATATGTGCGCAGCATCTGATCGTTGAAGCGGCAGCCCACGAAGAAAAAACCCCGGTTGACGCGCCGTTGCTTCACCGCGTCCGGGATCGGCGTCTGGATATCAATTTCGGTTAGGACTTCGACGTAATCGGAATCAGCCACGAGGAAGTTTGCCGCCGGCCTGACGCTGCCGTGCGGCGCATAGAGCACCGTCCTAGCCACTTGTTCGGCCTCGAGTTCTGTTCCTGACAAATCGTAAGTTCTCGTCCAGATGTTACCGATTCCGGTCGCGCGCGTCGTTCCTTGTATCTCGACAACGTCTGTTTGGCCGGCCTCTGCAAGGGCTGCTCGCATGGCGCCATCGTACCAGCTGTCGATGATGACAGACAGTTGAAGGGTTGCGAGCCAGGCGTGAAGAACGGTCGGCTCGGCGGGGGCTGCGAATATCTCCGCCATCCACGCTTGGAGAGTCCGACGATGTCGGCGCTGCTCGATAAACTGCGCGACCGACCACATATTGGTGCGAATCCTGGAAGGGGCAGGCGCCCGCTTGTTGAGGGCCGCGGCGACATCTTCAGGGGTGCAAGGTACAGGTGATTCCGGTGGGTTAAGCTGCAGAAGACCAGGACCGAGATAGGGGATCACTCGATCGGCCTTGAGAGCGCCGTTCAGCAGGTCAATCAGTTTTTTGGCAAAACTGCCCCGGACGACGACGAGATGGTCCCAGCTCAGCATCGTGTTCATACGCGTTTCCTCTCCGCCACTGAACCCACCGGCATCAGGCCCCGTCGGAAATCTTCATCGCCTCGACGGTGATCGGCAAACGCGTGTCGCGCGGAAGGTCGGGCAGCATGAGCCGCCAACCGTTCCTGAGCGTCACGGTCCCGCCCCATAAGTCAGCGTTCTCAATCTCGGTGATCGGCTCTTCGAGATCCTTCTTGGGGACATAAGCCGACAAGCCAGTAGCGGTCCTGCGAATCATTACTTTCATCCGGCTGTTCCCCCGTTGGAAATGCCTTCAGCTCCGCAGGGAACCTCGACTTTGTCGAGGCTAATGAGTTCGCGCGCTCGCATGCCGACGACCGTGCCACGATCGATCCATTCGACCGCATAGATGAAGAATTGCTGGAGAAAGGTTCCAATGTCGCGCACGTAGCCTTCGTCGCCCTTCCGCACGAGGTTTTCGCCGATCTCCTTGCCGGGATAGGTGCCGTCGTTTTTTATGTGGCGTATCGCACGGACCCGCTCACCCTGCATGAACCGTGGCGGTCTGCCGATTTCGACCTCCTGTTCGCGTCTGGACCACATGCTGTCCATTCCTTTCTCGAGGCTTTTGTTGTGGTCGCGGGTTGCAGGCGTCGTCGTGCGGCGAACCCGACCGTTTCGGTAGGAATCAAGCGGGAACGCAGGTTTTCGGTACCGGACAGACCGACACGCATTGCTGCGTATCGAAGGCCTCCTTGCATTCGGTGCACTTGTTTGGATCGATCACATAGGCGTCGCCCTTGAACTTGATCGCTTCCGAAGGACATTCGAACTCGCAGGCCCCGCATTGGGTACATTGGGATGCGATGATCTTTAAAGCCATTCTAACTCCTGGTTATCGGACGAGACGGCTCAGGCCGTCGCCGCTAGTGGTCTGATCCCAAACTCTGCCGCGTAAAGTGCGCTGACTGCGGTCTCGATGTAGTCATGGCCATAGGCGTCGGTTACGCGCAGTCCAGCTCGCGAGAGTTGTTCCTTCGGGCGATTTCCGATCTTGGCGCATAGCACTATGTGTATGCCTTCGAGCGCTGCGATGACGCCCTCGAGGATGGCGTCTTCGCCCCCGCCTCCGAGGCAATACCGCTCGACCTTCCGATGCCCGACCAAGCTGATCCCTCTAGGCGAGACTTCATAAACCTGGAATTCCTTCGCGTGGCCGAAGTGTTCGTTGACCCGTCCACCTCCCTTAGTGGCCACCGCAACCAGAAGCGACTTTTCGGAGTCTGTTGCCTTGACCATACCGATGGCCTCGCTCCTCGCCGCCTCATGATCACGGCGCTCGTGTGCGACCACCTGCCGATAGGCCTGACGCTTGCCAGCATCGTAGGCGACATCGTCGGGAATCCCGTCCAGCGTGAATTCCTGGCCACGATCTTCACCGAGCAGGCCGACAGCATCTGCCCGGCACTGCCGGCAGTGGCGCATCAACTTGGCGCCACCTTCAAGTCGATCCTGAAGAGCCATCATCTCCATTGCCGTTGGGCCGCGCTGCCCGATGAGTCCGTAGTGGGTACCGTGCGCCGGGTCCGAAATCAGAGGCATCACGTTGTGCAGAAACGCGCCCCGCTCCCTGACCATTTTGTTCACCTCAAACAGGTGCTGGTCGTTCACTCCAGGAATCATCACCGAGTTGATTTTGGTGAGGATGCCGCGCGCGCTCAGCATCTCCAGGCCCAGCATCTGCCGCGCGTGCAAGATTCGAGCGGCTTCGATGCCGAAGTAGCGGCGATTTTCATAAAAGATCCATGGATAGATCTTCGCGCCGACTTCCGGGTCGACCATGTTGATGGTGACCGTCACGTGATCAACATTCATTTCGGCAAGCTCGGCGACATGGTCCGGCAGCACGAGCCCATTAGTGGAGACGCACAGCTTTATGTCGGGGATTTCCCTGATGACGCGGTCGAGCGTTGCCTTCGTTTTCTCCCAATCGTAACAGGCATCCCCCGGCCCAGCGATGCCAAGAACCGAAAGCTGCGGAACTTTGTTGGCAACGGCGATGACCTTGCGTAGCGCTTGGTCGGGCGTCAACTTCTCAGACACAACACCAGGCCGGCTCTCGTTGGCGCAATCGTATTTGCGATTGCAATAGTTGCACTGGACATTGCAAGCCGGCGCGACCGCCACATGCATACGCGCGAAATAATGATGCGCTTCCTCCGAAAAGCAGGGGTGATCCTTGATCCTTTCCCAAATAGCCGGATCCCCTTCGCCCGGGCTGGTCGGCGACGAGCCGTAGGAGGACGATGCGCAGCCACCGGATTTCGCGGCTGCCAGAAAACCCTCGGATGTCGTGCTAGTCGGCCCCTCAATCGAAACTGTCGGTGAGGACATCAAACGGCTCCGTTGCTGGTAACGTCGCGGTTCAAGGTGCAAGAGCCATACCAACTGAAAAAAGCGGCTTCAGTTCACTATTCGGGTCGATATCGCATTGTGTCAGGCCGGCGCGACACAATTTTGTCCTGCTTGCGACAGTGCAAGTCCAAATCCGTTCAGAAGCACGAAGCACTCCTTGTCGCGCACAGGGCGCGCAAGACCACTGGCCTGACGATTGGCTCATCAG
Organism: Mesorhizobium sp. M7A.F.Ca.ET.027.02.1.1; assembly: GCF_004022985.1. Classification (NCBI taxonomy): domain Bacteria; kingdom Pseudomonadati; phylum Pseudomonadota; class Alphaproteobacteria; order Hyphomicrobiales; family Phyllobacteriaceae; genus Mesorhizobium; species Mesorhizobium sp. M7A.F.Ca.ET.027.02.1.1. The sequence goes on from NZ_RZOL01000020.1 coordinate 7,842, forward strand.
GCTCTTAGAATTTCCTTCACCTCGATACTATGCCGGCGTATCGCCTAGCCGACTTGTCGCAGCTTGAGGCCGAGAATTCGAGCCGCATTAGCCTGAACCCAGCCGGCCTTCTCCATTGTGTCGATCAGCCGTCACGCTCCGTCCGCCGCGGTCTCAGCCCCCGTCCGGCCGTATCGTTAGAATCGCAAGTGGCTATCTCGTGTTCAGGGGGCGCCGATGCGCCGAACCGGCATCGTGCTGGCCCGTGAGAGCTCGTCGATGACATTGCCACGTTCCGAAAGATTGGTTCCTTCCAGAGGAGAACGCCAAGCACGCAGTTCTCCGGCTCGGACGTTGCCGGGGAAATAGCATTGCGAGATCAGCTCAACTGCCGACGGCGCAAAGCCATGGTTCTCCATATTTCAAGGGTAAGCGCTGTGTCCTTCCAGGAGGACCCGCGATCTGTGGGCCTGCCGATTCTGAGGTGGATCGGAGATCGGCTTGTGTCTGAACTTGAACTTACGATTGACCCTGAGCGGCAGCCTCGGCGTTTTCGAGGGTGATCAACGGCGCTGTTGGTCGGCGGCATTGGTCGATGGACGACAAGGCACGGAGTCATTCCGAGACCCTGGAGCCGACGCGGTGATCTCGGAGGTTGCCCGGCGCTACGGGCTGCGGCCGCGGCGGAACGCTCGCAAGCTTGCGACGTCGGCAGGACAGGCCACTCCCGCCTAGTGGTTTCGGTGGCGCCACCGGAACGACCCGTTGGGCCTATCCGTGCACCAGAGCTCAAGGCCACGGCCTGAGAATCGGCCGCCGCTCACCCTACTTGGTTCCTCAGCCGACTGCGCTAAGAAGGAGAGCAACTTCCGTCGGCGCGAGGATCATTGCGTCGTGGCCAGTGGCGAGTTCCTGCCACGCCCAGCCATCCTGCTTCGCGACCCATTCTCGCGCTCCCGCCATCGGCGGGTGGAGTGGATTAGTGCAGACGACATAGGTTCGGGGTCTGCCGTTGCCGAGCGGGTGCTCGAGCTTAAGTCCGCTTTCGTAGGTGCCTGCCGGATGCGGTGTTATCCGGCGCCGCACCCAGTCCGTGAGCGAGTGTCCCTCGGGAATGCCGAATGCTGTTGGCGGCGGAGTCGGCATGAAGATACCCCGTCCTTCCTCCGCAACCAATTTTCGACGGGCCGCGACGATGTCGGGGGGCATGGTGCTGAATACACTTTGACCGCTCTCGACGATGGCGCTGTCGAGATAAACGAGATGGCTGATATGGTCGGGTATCCGGTCGGCGGCGCCGGTGATGCTGATGCCGCCTAGACTGTGACCGACAAGGATCACATCGCTCAGCTCTTCCGTCACAATGTGGTTGACGATGTCGGTCACGAATGTGTCGGGCGTGATGTCCTTGCACAGCAAACGTGCGCGTTCGCCGACACCTGGTCGGCGTGGTCACGTGGCATCCCATCTTGCGAAGATTGGCAGCCACGTCCCGCCAACACCATCCGCCATGCCAGGCACCATGCACTAGCACATACGTCTTTGCCATGGGTTGTGCCGTTCCACTTGCTCACCGGCCGTTGTGGCTGCCATCCGGCACGATGGCCGGGCGTTGTCCCAAAGGGGCTCGACCACGTGACCGGTGGTAAGTCCGGCGCACAGGGCAGCGCCGTGGCCTGAGGACACCGCTAGCGAGTCAAGGAAATTTGAATTGCGAAAGGCCAATATTCACTAGCTCTTTGCAAGTGGATGGAGAGGCTCATGGTGTGCCGCAGTTGCTCGCTGCCGGCATGCTCTTGGCACGGTCCCGGCTGATCATCCGAACTTGAACAGGACACCAAAGCCGCCGCGCGGATAGTTCCACTCGATGTCGCCGCCTTTCTCGCACAATATCCGGCAGGTGCCGCATTCCATGCAGCCGTCGGCGGTGATCTCGACTTGACCCTTGTCATTCAACTCATAGCATTTCGCCGGACAGACGTAGGTCAACGCAAGCAAGTTCGCGCTTGGCTTGTCGTGCGGTCGCACTATAATATGGGGGCGGCCGGAATCGACCAGATAGCGGTTCTGGTAAAGTTTGTCCTCGACACGAACCTTCGTCACTGCGATCGTCATCTTGTACCCTCTTCAGCGCCATGCCAATGCCAGGCGGACCGCGTCGCTGACCAACCCCCAGCGCGAGCGCGCGTTGATGAAGGCGGCCGTGGTGTTCTTTTCCTTCTCGATCTTCGGCGTGCCGTCGACACGCATGAAGTTCTGAGCGGCATGCGACATCAGCCGCGGATAGCTGTCAAAAAAGTTGCTGGAATTGGTGTGGAGCAAGGCTGGCATGTCCTTGTATTTCTTAAGATCCTTGATCACAAAGGAGTCATCCAGCATCGTCTTGTAGAGCGCAAGGTTCGCTTTGGTCATAGGACCGTTGCGGCTTTTGACTTTGATGATCGCCTCAGCCGCGACACGACCCGAGGTCATGGCAAGGTTCGAACCCTCACGGTGAATGGCATTGTTCAGTTGCGCTGCGTCGCCGACGATGACCCAACCGTCGCCGAAGAGCTGCGGAATGGCCTTGTAACCACCTTCGGGGATAAGATGGGCGGCATATTCTTTCACCTCCGAGCCAGCGATCAGCGGCCGGATCGAAGGATGGTTTTTCATCGCATCCAGGAGGGCGGACGGGCTCTCCATCGTCGCGGCGAAATCCGAGACCAGGCAGCCGATGCCGAGTGATATCGACTCCTTGTTGGTGTAAAGGAAGCCGAGCCCGGCCATGCTGCGAGAGATCGTGCCCACGGCCTCGATTACGCAGCCTTCATCGCCCTTGACCCCGAACCGCTGGCCAATGACCTCTTCGGGCAAGAAATGCATTTCCTTGACGGCAAGCGCCACGGTCTCCGGCTTCGGCATCTCGCGCAGGCCTGCGCGAGTGCCAAGCAATCCCGACACCCCTTCTGCGAGAACGACCACATTCGCGAAGACCACTCCGCCAGCCCGGTCTGTGCGGACGCCGATCACCTTGCCATTGCCATCACGGACGAGTTCCGTCGCGGTCGTCTCACACAGGACCGTCGCGCCAGCCTCGCGCACCTTGCGGGAAAACCATTTGTCGAACTGGGCGCGAATGATCGTGTAGCGGTTGGGTTTCGCCTCATTGAAGTCGTCCGACCGGTAATGAATTCCGGTGTGAGACGTGTCGTCCAACACCCAAAGTCGCTGTTCGACCAGGTGCCGCTCGAGGGGCGCATCATCCCGGAAGTCCGGGATGATCTTCTCCAGCATGTTCGCGTACATTATGGCACCCTGGACGTTCTTAGAGCCCGGATATTCCCCGCGCTCCAACTGCAGTACCTTCAGCCCCTGGCTTGCCAAAGTGTAAGCAGCTGCGTTTCCAGACATGCCGGCTCCGACCACTATGGCATCGAATTGTTCAATCATGTCCTCTCCCTCAACTCGCAAGCTTGTCTCGACTGTGCGGCGACAGCCGCCGGGTGAAGGCTTCCGTCAGTGCGGGCAGGAAGCGGATTGCATCCGTGACGATCCCGAGGTGGGCGAACTCGAAAATCGGCGCGTTCGGATCGGTGTTGATCGCGACGATGAGATCGGCCCCCTCGACCCCAACTCGGTGCTGGATGGCGCCGGAAATTCCGGCCGCGATGTAAAGCTTCGGTCGAATGGTCTTGCCAGTTTGTCCAATCTGTCGATCAGCCGGCATCCAGCCCTTCTGGACCAAGGGGCGCGAACAGCCATGCTCGGCGCCGATCGCTCGGGCAAGATTCTTCACAAGCTGAAGGTTCTCCGCCGCTCCGAGACCGAGGCCTCCCGCAACCACGACATCCGCATAGGCAAGATTTGCCATTGCCGACTGGTTATCCGGTAGGAAGCCGAGGACTTTGGTGACGATATCGTCCTCAACGAGCGACAGCTTGTGCCGCATGACACGCCCGACCGGCTTATCCACCCGTTGCGGCATAGGCATGACCCTTGGTCGCACCGTCGCCATTTGCGGCCGGTAATTTAGTGTATAGATCGTACACAACAATGAGCCACCAAAAGTCGGACGGGTCGCGGCGAGTGAACCGTCGGAATCTACATCAAGTTCGGTGCAGTCGGCCGTGAGCCCCGTCTGCAGGGTCGTCGCTACCGAGCCTGCAAGATCCCTGCCCAGTGTGGTCGCGCCGAGAAGGAGGATTTCGGGTTTATGGGTATTGACCAGATCCGTGAGCGCCTTGGCGAACGGCTCGTTCCGGTAGTCGGCGAGCGGCGGCGCATCGACGATGTAGACAAGATCCGCCCCGTAAGCGAAGGCCTCGGCAACAGCGTCCTCGACCATCTCGCCCGGCGGTCCCAGCACGACGCCCGCGAGCTGGACTTCAAGCTTGTCGGCCAATTTGCGGCCTTCGCCCAGCAGTTCGAATGATACAGGATGCACATTGCCGCGTTCGAGCTCGAGGAAGACCCACACGTGCCGGTAGTCTTTGAAATGGTCGGGAAGTTCTTTCTTTACACCGGCACGGCCGGGGGCAATGCGAGGGGTGGTTTGGCTTGCGGTCGACATTTTCTGCTCCTGGCCGTCACGTGCCGCTGTTGAAGGCCAGCTCATGTTCCAGCGCCGGCCGGCGGGTTAAGATATCGGCGATGAGTTCATCGGCTATGTCCTGCAAGCCCCTTTCCGCGGTGTCGATCTGCGCCGCCCTTTCTGCCCGTGCGGTGGGGGCGAAAACACGCTTGACGACTGTAGGCGAGCCACGCAGACCGCACCGGGTGAGATCGTCAATGCCGGCGTCGGCTGCAGTCCACTTCACGACTTGCCTGCGCGCCGCGCACAGAGCCTGCTGGAGCGAGCCCCGGCGGATTTCGTTGGTGTCTTCCAGCATGGTAATGAGGCAAGGGAGTCTGCTCTTCAGCAACTGGGTGCCGCCTTCGGCGCGACGCGCGACTTCGATCTCTCGCGTATCGAGATCGATGGAGGCAATCTTCGCGACATAGGTAAGTTGCGATAAATCTAGGCGCTTGGCTATGCCCGGTCCGACCTGGGCGGTATCGCCGTCAATCGTCTGCTTGCCGGTGAAGACGATGTCCGGCCTGCCGAAAGTCTCCCCAATTTTTGCGATTGCTTGCGAAAGAGCAAAGGAAGTCGCCAGCGTATCGGATCCGGCAAAATAGCGGTCCGTCAAGAGAACTGCTCGGTCAGCACCGTAACCGAGCGCCTTTCGCAGCGAGTCCTCCGCCATGGGCGGACCCATTGTGAGCACAGTAACCTCGCCACCATGAACGTCGCGCAGTTTGAGCGCTTCTTCGAGGGCGAACAGGTCGTAAGGATTGATGATGGTCGGAACACCCTGACGCATGATCGTGTTCGTCACCGGGTGCACGCGGATCTGTGCCGAATCCGGCACCTGCTTGATGCAGATTACGATATGCATTGGCGGTTTCTCTAAGCTCCCAGTCCGGATTCGTGCTTGGCGGTTCGCCTCATTGCCTGCATCGTTCATGCCAAGTCGTCTTCCTGCCTCTATTCCAGAAGGTGGCTTCGTTTGCTTCCGAGGAGGCGTCATGAGGACTGGATTTGTCGACTTCTCGACATTGTCGCGTCGCAGCCGTGTCGGGCTCATTACTTTCCGAACCGCTTCAGTGCAGAGTCGAGCGGGACGAAGGCGCGGCCAGGTGCGGGACATATGTTTGGATCGTGGTCCCTTAGCACCTTGAACACACGTTGCGTGAGCGGCGAGGAAGTCGCGAAATCTTCGTAGGCGCGTTCCAGCTTGGCGCGCACCCGCGCGGCGATTACCTGGTTAGGCAGACCGGAGAAATCTTCTTCGGCAAGGTATTGGCCCACGCGCTTCATGATATGGAGCCGCGAGACATTCATCACTTTCGGGTCGTAGGAGACGCCAAGGCAGGCGAAGAAGTCCTCCGCGGCCGACAGGCCCTTCAGTCGCGCTAGGATATCGGTGCGATCGATCGGGCGGCTATCAGCGGAGCAGTTCATTGTATTCTCCCGGCGCGTAATTGTGGTGTCGATGCATTGGTGACATTGCTGACGGCGTGCCGACCTCTGGCACGGCGGCTGGGCAAGAGACTTGGCGATCTCAAGCTTTTCTGAAGTGGTGAAGGCGACCCCGAGTTTGACTGCTCTCCATTGCGCAGGGTCGTCACGTTGAGGAAGACCTCACGGCTCGTCGGCTATTGTGCCGCTCGGACCCGGGCCGGAATGAAGCTGTTCTGCACCTCGCCCGCACAGTCCAGCACTGGGAACGGCCCGTAGCTTCTCGGTGATCGCAGGCAGGACCTCAAGCACGCGGTCTACGTCATCTTCGCCGTTGTCACGCGACAAGGAGAAGCGGACTGCCCCACATGCCGCGTTCATAGCGATCAGAACATGGCTCGGTTCCAGTGAGCCAGAGGCACAGGCGGACCCGGCGGAACAGGCGATTCCCAGCCGGCTCAGGACAATTGGAATTGCATCGCCTTCGATACCTTCGAATCCAATGTTTGCAGTGTTTGGCAATCGCTCTTGCGGATCGCCGTTGATGGATGTGTTTGGGATGCGCTGGATGATCCCGTTCTCAAGGCGGTCGCGCAACCATTTTATTCGTTTTGTCTCGTCCATGAATTTCAAGGCGAGTTCGGCCGCCATGCCCAGTCCGACTATGCCGGGTGTGTTTTCAGTGCCTGCACGCCGGTCGCGCTCTTGGTGCCCACCCTTGATCATGGAGGAGAAGCGCACGCCACGTCTTACATAAAGCGCGCCTATCCCCTTTGGACCATGCAGCTTGTGGGCGGAGAGCGACAGCATGTCGATCGCGGTCGATTTCAGCTCAATCGGAAGCCTTCCGACCGCCTGCACTGCATCAGTGTGGAAAAGCGCGCCGACTTCCCTGGCTAGATCGGCAAGCTTAACCACGGGAAAGATCGTACCGGTCTCATTGTTCGCCCACATTATCGAGACGATTGCCACTTGTGGAGTGAGAGCGGTTCTGTAGGCGTCCAGGTCGAGCCGGCCGTGGTGATCGACTGGGATAATGTGCACCTTGACGCCGCGCGTCTTTTCAAGGTGCGCGCACAACTTCAGAACGGCCGGATGTTCAACCGCGGAAGTCACTATTTCCGTTCGGTCGGGCATCACCTCCAGCGCCGAAAGGATGGCTGTACTGTCGCTTTCAGTCCCGCCCGAGGTGAAGATGATCTCGTCCTCGAATCCCGCGCCGATGAGGGCTTGCAACTGTTGCCTCGCCTTTCTCACGGCTTCAGCAACCGATGCGCCATAGGCGTGCATGGACGAATGATTGCCAAATTGCTCCGTAAAGAAAGGCAACATCGCTCCAACGACTGCAGGATCAACCCGCGTCGTTGCGTTGTTGTCGAGATAGACAGGGTTCATGGGAGTGATCCTTCAACTGCTGAAATGATTCAAGGGTAGGCGGGCCATTGAACCTCTGGCGCATATCGTATCTGGTAAGGTGGGCGGCCGGGCGAGCGATGGCTTGGCTGACCGGTCGCTGTCGACATTGCCCTTTGGTGGCGGCATCTGCCGGGAATTCAGCTGTTTCGGGCAATTTTGTTTGCTTGCCCACGGCAACGATCGATGATCGCGATTTGGCGCATCACCGAACGCAATTGTTCCGGGCCGACAGTGCGTGTCGGCCGGTTCCAGAGCGCCGGCGGTGCCGGTTCGACGCAGTATTCCTTGGCGTCGCTATAGTCGAACATAGCCTGTTCCCTCGCAATCATTTGCAGGACTTGCCGCAGCCGCACGTCTCACGCGCATTGGGGTTATCGAAAACAAAGCCGGATGTTTCGAGCCCAGTGACGAAGTCCACGGTCATGCCGGCTGCATGGGGTTGGGAGCCTCTATCCATGAACACCTTGAGCCCATCTCGCTCGATGATCGCATCGCCCTCACGTGAGACGCTCTCCAGGCCCATTGAGTATTGGAAGCCGGCGCAGCCGCCGGCATGGACCATGATGCGAAATCCTTCCGCCGGCTCGCTGGCGCGGTAAAGAGCGGCCTTGATGGCGGCAACAGCGTTGTCGGTGAGCGTAATCATGGCTCGATTTCTCCTCGGTCCGACGTTTTCGCGGATCATCTCGCATGGACCGTGCCAAAGGGAAGACGTGTCAAAAACCGTAGGACATCCCGACGTCTCTTATGCTCGATTGCTGGGGAGACGTCCGACAACCGACACTTACTGTCGGATTTGTCGCGTCCGCGTCACAGGAAGGGCGCCTGAGTTCGCGATGCACTCACGCGTAAAGCAATGAACAGAGCCAAAGATGTTCAGAGCTTGCCGCGGAGCAACTGGCACGATTTTTGTGAAGCCTTCGTTGCGGCGGCAAAATTGCCGGCCGATTCACCTTTGGGTTGCCCTCGCAATCGAAGAACGAAGGAGAGCAATATGATCCATCAGACCCGCCTTGAGTGGGAAAGCAGCACCGCCGGTGGTACCCGAATGCTCGATCGGCCGATTGGCGCCGACCACCCAACAATCGCTCTCTACCGGCGATTGGCCGCTGACCGCCCGGAGACAGGATTCGACTGGCATGTGCCTGACGATCGATCGCGTCCGCCGTGCACACCCCTGAGGCCCGTTTTTCGATCGATCGTCAAAAGAAGAACGGGGCAGGGGTAAAAACATGGATCAGCGCAAGAAGCGGTCGCCCAACGAAATCCGGCGTGCGTGGGAAGTCTGTCCGAACATTCCCGCGCGTGATTTCGCAGCCCAATTGGCCATTTCGGAAGCGGAACTGGTCGCGGCCCATTGCGGTTTCGGCGCGGCACGCATCGACCCGCGCGTCAATCACGTTCTGACGGGCCTCGAATTCGTGGGCGAAGTGACGGCGCTGACCCGCAATCAAGGTGCCGTGCACGAAAAGATTGGCGTCTTCAACAGAGTGATAACCGGCAACAATCACGCCATGGTCCTTGGTGACGAATTCGACCTTCGCGTCTTCCCGCAAGCTTGGAGGTATGGTTTCGCTGTTGAAAGGCGCCATCGCGGCGGAATCCAGCGCAGTTTGCAATTCTTCGACGCCACCGGCGCAGCAGTGCATAAGGTGCATCTCAGGCCGGTCTCCAACCTTCATGCCTATCGAAAGCTGGTGGCCGAGCTCGTATCCGCCAACCAGGAGCCGACCATGTCGCTTAAGGCGAGAGTAGCCGACCTGGGCGCGAGGACTGCGGACTGGGCCGGCACGGTGGACGACCTACGCGAGCACTGGAGCCGGCTGACTGACGTCAACCTTCTAAAGACGCTCAAGCTCAGCCGCTGCCAGGCTTTGCGCATGGTCGGCCAGGATTACGCTTGGCTGCTCGACAATGCCGCAGTTGGCGCCGTGCTCCAGCGTGCGGCCGAAGACGAATTGCCGATCATGTGCTTCGTCGGCAACCGAGGTTCTATCCAGACCCATTCCGGCTTAATCAAGTCGGTCAAGCAGATCGGGCCGTGCATCCATGTGCTGGACGAAACGTTCCGGCTGCATCTCAGGACCCACCAAATCCGTGAGGTTTGGGCCGTGCGCAAGCCGACCAATGACAGTCACGTCACCTCGCTCGAAGCATATGGGTCCGACGGCAAGATCATCATCCAGTTGTTCGGTGCGCGCAAGGAAGGCGAACGCGAGCGCGACGACTGGCGGGTTCTGGCGGAAAACCTGCCTCGTTTCCCCGACAGCTACATGAGAAAAGACCGATCGTCGTCGGTGGGACGCCGGCGCCCATCTGCCTCCGCAGCCAGTAGCCGGGCATTGAAGCCGAGACCGGGGACACGATGACGCAATAAGCGCGCTGTATTATCGCAACGCGATGAGCAGGAAGCAATTTGGCGCTGCCCCATCGACCGCATGGTTACGACGAAGCCGCGGCCTTTGGGCCGAGCTCAGAGGTGGCAATAGCGTGAACGCCGCCGACCGTCACTCCCCACCAGGCGGTCAGGTTTTGCGGTTCGGGCCGAGCAAAAATACTGTCAAGACAGCGAGGAACGTGGCAACCGCGCTGTAGACAAAGACACTGGCAATACCCGTGTGATCCACCAATAGGCCACCGAAAGTTGTGCCGGCTGCGATGGCCACTTGGAAGGTTATGACCATCAGTACACCAGCGCTCTCGGCCTGTTTCGGAGCGGCGCGTAGCACCATCCATGTCTGCAATCCGACCGGGACCGCGCCAAAAGCAAAGCCCCATACGGCAACTGCAATTGCCGAGGTCAAGGCCGATGCTCCCATAGTCAGGAGCGAGACAGCGGCTACGGCAATGAGCAGGGGCGGCAGGGCCGCGACCGCCTTGAGACTGTGTTTGGTGAGGAATGCGCCGGCTAAATTGCCGAAGACGCCGGCCGTGCCAAAAGCAAGGAACACGAGCGGGATTGACTTCTTTTCGAGCGCAGGAACGCTCTCGAGAAAGGCGCGGATGTAGGCGAAGCTGGCAAAATGGCCGGAAGCGACCAATAGCACGACTAGCACCGCAACCTTCATCGCCGGATTCTTCGCGACATCCAGCGGACTGCGGAATCTGCGCACTTCGATCGGAGGCAGTGGCGGAATGGTTACGAGTTGCACGAGCAGCGCAACGGCACTCACGATTGCGGCGACCTTGAACGAGGCTCGCCATCCCCAAATGTCACCGACATAAGCGCCGATTGGAGCCGCGCAGACGGAGGCGACAGAAACGCCGGTGAGGATGATCGACATGGCGCGCGGCATGAGGTGACTTGGAACCAGCCGCATCGCCAACGCTGCCGAAATAGACCAAAAACCACCAAGCGATATGCCAAGGACGACGCGTGCCGCCAGCAAAACCGGCAGCGACCCCGCAACCTCTGCCAGAACGTTCGACAGGATCAGCAGGAGCGTCATCGCCCAGATGACGACCCTGCGGTCCAGACGCTTTGTCACGATGGCGATTATCGGTGCCGAGATCGCCGCGACGATTGCGGTCGCTGTTAGCGCCTGTCCAGCCGTGCCCGTGGTGATACGGAGATCATGCGCGAGCGGTGTCAGAACGCTGGCGGGCAGAAACTCTGCCGTCACAAGCCCGAAGGTGCCGAAGGAAAGCGAAATGATGGCACCCCATGCAGGGCCAGAACGTTGATAGGGACTTTCTGGGTCAAGCCGATCTCGGTCGAACAAAGCCGCGTCCACTAAATCTGTCGCCGATTCGGTCATGAATGAGTTCTCCGGCTAGGAGCTGTTGCAGCAGGGGTGGCTACATCGCCGGGGATCAAAGCCGCGAGACCTTCCGGCGGCGGCCAGTCGGCATCAGTCGAGGCCTCGGCGCCCGACGCATCCGAGGCCTCATCGGAGGGCCGACGGACCCAACCGTCGACAATGCGGGAGAGTTCTCGGCGCGGTCGCATCGATCGCATTCGTCGAAGTGCGGTCTGTTCACTGCGAACCAAGCAAGCCGAACGCGGTGTCCTCGATCGAGGCCTTGATGGGGGGATGATCGACGATCTCTATATTGCTTTGAAGCAGGAAGTTCCGTCGCCATATGTGGTTATCCTGGCAGCCAGAATTGAGCGGTTGTCGCAAGCACCAAGGCGGTCGCAATGAGTGCAACGAGGCGGAAGTCTGATCGATGGCTGCGGTTCGATGGCCGCGCGATCGACAAAATTGAGGTGATGAGTTATCCCTTTTGAAGCCGTTGCTCCCAATTCTGGGATAAGGTAATTGCAGGCGGTCCCAGCAACGTCGGGCGGCCTTTTTGGTGATCGAATTCATGGGACGACACTCTCGGTCCGTGACGCATCTGCGAATGACTCCGCAAGTTCCGTGCCATCAACGACAAATCTGGCTCTGCTGAGCGGGTGGTGGAGGCACGAGCGTGGGCTATCCCAAGAGCTTGCCGCAAGGTTGTTCGAAGTTGAGGTGCCGGATAGACCGCAAATATGTCGGGCGGCCTGGGGTTGGCCAACACGAAGATGCGCAAGTTCAAAAGGACGAGCTGAACCCTTGCCGATATCCATCCGAGGCTGATCTGGAGAAGGTCAAGAACTGCGTCTTGAAGGCTTCCGCCGCACCGGCAAATGCTAAGCCAAGGTGCTGGGCAAGATGGACAGGGCCATCCAACCCGTCGACTGGACGCTCATTAATGGCGTCGGTGTGGCTCTGTAGCTGGCGAGAAAAACGCCCTGCTGAAAGACAAAAGCTCGTGTGGCCGGCTCTGAAGGACGGCCAGTGAGGCAGGCGAGGAGAGGCTATAGCCCATTCGTGTAGACTGATCTTGTCCCACGGAGGCGGCTAACCACCCCGCCAGACATCATCGAGGGGAGCGCCACTAGGCTTACCCCAAGTGTTGGTCATTTCCACCTGGGTGACCTCGGCCAAGTCACCAAGCCGCTTAGAGCAAGCTTTCGAACTGGATGCTCCCCGGGCACATGATCGGCTAGCTGTGAGCTTTCGGGAGGTTGTCCATTCGGACCGGACCGAGGAGACTGGAGTTACCACGCTTCAGCATCCATCGGAGGATCCGAATGAACATCCATAAGAATGCCCGTCTCACACCGCTGCGTCGAGAGGAGATGGCGCTGTCGGTGATAGAAGGCGCTTTCTCCAAAGCCCATGCGGCGCGTGTCTACGGCGTGTCGGCCAAGATCGTGGCGCGCTGGGTCGAGCGCTACAAGTCCGAAGGGCGGGCCGGCATGATCGACCGTTCCTCGCGGCCCGCCCATATGCCGCAGGCCACCGCTGCGTTGATCGCCGAGCGCATCATGGCGCTGCGGCGGCAACGTTGGACCGGCAAGCACATCGCCCATGAGGTCGGCGTCTCGCCCGCCACCGTTAGCCGGGGTCTCAAGCGTGCCGGACTGTCGCGGTTGCGGGATATCGAACCGGCCGAGCCGATCCGACGCTACGAGCGCGAGCATCCTGGCGAGATGATCCATATCGATATCAAGAAGCTCGGTCGTTTCGAGCGCATCGGTCATCGCATTACCGGCAAGCGCACCGGCAATGCCAGCTCGCGCGGCAGCAGTTGGGAGTTCGTCCATGTCTGCATCGACGACGCCTCCCGCATCGCCTTCTCGCAGATCCTGCCCGACGAGAAAAAAGAAAGCGCCATCGCCTTCCTCAAGGCGGCGGTGGCCTACTACGCCAGCCTCGGCGTCACGATAGCCCGCGTCATGACCGACAACGGCTCCTGCTACAGATCAAAGGCCTTCGCCAAGGCCTGCCGCGATCTCGGCCTCAAGCACGTCAGGACAAGACCCTATACACCCAAGACCAATGGCAAGGCCGAGCGCTTCATCCAGACAGCACTGCGCGAATGGGCTTATGCCATCGCTTATCCGACTTCAGATCACCGCGCCGCAGAGTTGCCGGTCTGGCTGCACAGATACAATTGGCACCGTCCCCACGGGAGCCTAAAGTCCAAAACACCTATCAGTCGCCTGGCTCTAACCGAGGACAACCTGTTGAGGCTCCACAGCTAGCGATCCCACCAGTTGAGTTGCTCCAAGTCGGTGTCTAGCTTTCTACATTCTGTGTCCGACGCTGGACAAGAATGTTGCAATCCCGACCAGCAAGTCAGCGCAGGCGCCACCTGTTGCCCAGCAAACGGCAAGGATTATCGAAAGACGAATTCGGCACGGAGCTTGCACCAACGATTGCATGCAAATGCCGACAGCATCTCATGAACGGTCTCTCGATTCTGGCGCGGTTAAATCGCGGCCGGTTCCAGATCATGTCCCGCCCGAAATGGTGAGGGACTTCAGCCTGTTTACGTCGCCCGGCATGTTGCCGACCGCTAACGGGGATCCGCATGCAGCGGTTGCTTGCGTTCATGCCGGGCCTCCGATCTTTTATTCAACCAGCAACACGCGCGACGGTCGGGGTACCTGGGTCATCACTCGCGCGAGCGACCAGCGCCGGGTGCTGCAGGACACCGAAACGTTTTCCAGCCATCGCAGCATCTTCGCCTCTGTGCTCGGCGAGAGCTGGCCGATGATCCCGCTTGAGCTCGATCCGCCATTCCACGGTGTTTTTCGCTCACTGCTCAATCCGCTGCTTTCGCCAAAGCGGGTAATGGCATTGGAGCCGGCTGTCCGGGAACGAGCGATCAAGCTGATCGACAGGATCGCCGCATCAGGCACGAGCTGCGACATCATGAAGGATTTTGCAGTTCCGTTCGCGGTCAATATCTTCCTTCGCTTTATTGGGCTTTCGGACAACGGACTAGAAACATTTGTCGGCTGGGCTAGAGATCTGCTCCACGGCGATAAGGAGCAACGACCACCCGCAGCCCGGACGATCGTGGCCTTCATCGACGAACTTGCCACCGAGCGCCGCAAGGAGCCGGTCGATGATTTCATGACCTTCATCGTGAAGGCAAAGGTCGAGGGTCGTCTGCTCAGTGACGAAGAAGTCCGTGGCATCGGCGTGCTTGTGTTCGTCGCGGGACTCGACACGGTCTCAGCAGCCATATGCTTCGACTTGGCCCATCTCGCGCGCAACCCCAAAGATCAGGAATTGCTACGAAGCGAACCGGACCGGATTGCCGTCGCTGCGGAAGAATTGCTGCGCGCCTATTCGACCATTCAGATGATCCGAGTGGCAACGAAGGATGTCGACTTCAAAGGCGCGCCGATCCGCAAGGGAGACTATGTTTCCTGTGCCACGATGATTGCCAATCGTGACCCGGCGGAATTCGAATGCCCGAATGAGATCGATCTGGCGCGCGAGGACAACCGGCACGCTGCCTTTGGCTATGGTCCCCATCGTTGTCTTGGCTCACACCTTGCCCGGCGGGAGATTGTCATTGGCCTGGAGGAGTGGCTGGCGCGCATCCCAGCCTTTCGGATCAAGACAGGGACTGAACCTATCACCTTCGGCGGCCATGTGTTCGGGATCGAGAATCTGATCCTGGACTGGTCCTGAAGTTTCAGCCAACGACATTGGAGTTCGCTATGCGTGTCGTCGTACATAAAGCCAGATGCCAGGGTCATGCGCGCTGCTGGGCGCGGGCGCCGAGAGTCTTCAAGCTTGATGACGCCGGCTACATCTTGCCCGGTGATATTGATGTTGCCGATGGGGAGCAACTGCTTGCCTCAAAAGGGGTACGAGCCTGCCCCGAACAAGCTCTGGAAGTTGACGAGCCCCCCGCTAACTCAGTTGTAGAGAGAGACACACGCAAAGTGCAGACTGGCATCGGGAAGGATAAAACAATCATACAATTCGCGACAGACCCTGTCGACCACGCGAAAATTACCGAACTGCGTGACCGAGAGGCGATCCGCAACTGCCTGTATCGGTACTGCCGCGGGATAGACCGCGCCGATGAGGCGGCGCTGCGTAGCGCATACTGGCCCGAAGCGTATGACAGGCACGGTCCCTATTGCGGACCGGCAGAGGACTTCATCCAATTTGCTCTCGGTCTGCCGGGGCACCGTAACATCCATCAAATCACGAACAGCCTGATCGACTTCATCAGTTCAGCAGAGGCCGCGGTCGAGAGCTATTTCACCGCGCTGCAACGCGGACCGGATACAGACCAAGAAATACGTCAGACGCTGCTTTGCGGCCGTTACTGCGATCTGTTTCAGAAGAGGCAGGACGAGTGGCGAATTGCGGAACGGACAGTCGTCTACGATTGGGTTGAGGAGCAAATCCCGCCAGCGATTCTTGAGGCAGATAGGTTCGGCCGGCGACAGCCGATTGGAGCACAACATCCAGACGATCCCATCTACCAGTTGCTCAAGGGTCACATCCCCACCGACCAAGATGGCGTCGAGGGTCCCCAACTGGGAGCTGCATAAGTGGGGAGAAATGGAGGATGAGCGCCCTACGGGAACGACATCTGTGTGGGGCCGCAACTGGCGGTCACTGCAACGATTTGGCTCGGCCCTTCATTCCGCCCAAGGTTGATGGGCTGAGATCACAAGCGGTCATCGTGGAGAAGCTCTCGTGAAACTGGCAGCACGCACCGTAATCATCACAGGCGCTGCGGGCGGGATCGGCCGTGCCCTGGTCGATATCCTTGCCGCGGACGGAGACACTGTAGTTGCGGTGGACCTTCCGGGCAGTGGTGTGGTTGAACTGGCTCGGGATCTCGGGTCGCCGCACGTCGGTCTGGAGTGCGATGTGTCGCGAGAGAAGGACATGCTCTCACTTTTCGGC
Source organism: Mesorhizobium sp. M7A.F.Ca.ET.027.02.1.1 (assembly GCF_004022985.1). Lineage (NCBI taxonomy): Bacteria > Pseudomonadati > Pseudomonadota > Alphaproteobacteria > Hyphomicrobiales > Phyllobacteriaceae > Mesorhizobium > Mesorhizobium sp. M7A.F.Ca.ET.027.02.1.1. The sequence continues at coordinate 23,925 of NZ_RZOL01000020.1, forward strand.
CAGGTCGAAGCACGGTTCGCGCAAATCGATGTCCTCATCAACAATGCGGCGGTTGGACCCACGATGGATAGGATCATCGACACCGCTGTCGATACCTTCCGACGCGGCGTGACAGTGAACCTTATTGGGCCATTCGTTATGGCCCGGGAAGCGGCGCGGCGCATGAAGCCGGGCGGTGCGATCGTCAATGTGGCTTCGATGGCGGGCGTGGTCGGCAATCCCAGGCGCAACGCCTACGCAGCCTCGAAAGCTGGCGTGATCTCGTTGACAAAGTCCCTTGCATGCGAGTGGGCTATGCGAGGAATCCGCGTCACGGCGGTGGCGCCGGGCTCCGTCCGCACCCCAATGGTCACAGAACTGGCACGCGCTGGCAAAATGGACCTCGCGGCGATACGCCGCCGCGTGCCGATGGGGCGCTTGGCTCGCCCCGACGAGATCGCCAGGGTCGTGCGTTTTCTGAGCAGCACGCAGGCGCGCTACATCACCGGCTCGGTGCTGGCAGTCGACGGAGGCTGGATGTCATTCAACCAGCCGGGGGATGCTCACCCGCCGGTGGATGGTGCGCTCCAAGCCGAGCTCTCCTGTCCGGCCGAATGCACAGATGCGCGAATCGTGCTCGTCACCGGTGGCGCAAAAAGCATTGGCGCGGCCGTCGCTCGCCGCTTTGCCGCGAACGGCGACACCGTCGTGATTGCTGATAAAGATGGCACTGCAGCGGCAGAGCTGGCTACATCGCTCCCCGGCAAGCATCTGGCGAAATCGCTGGACGTGGCCGTCGAGAGCGATGTGGTGTCGATGTTCGAAGAACTGAGGGGACGCTTCGGGTATATCGATGTTCTGGTCAATAGTGCTGATACCGCCGACAGGATTGTGCCTGCGATCGAGCAACTGTCGAAACAGCTCGAACACGTCCTGGATGTCAACCTTACCGGCGCCTTCACCTGCGCGCGCGAAGCGATCAAGGCTATGCGCCCGGGCGGCGTGATCCTCAATCTCGGGTCGATCGACAGCTTTCTGCCGTTCGCGCCGCGCCATGCCTACGGCGCCTCCAAGGCGGGGATGGATATGCTGACCCGTTGCATGGCGGCCGAACTCGGGCCGGTCGGAATTCGGACAGCCACCGTCGCTCCTGGCCACATCCGCACGCCCGCACTTGCTCAGTTGGCCAAAGCCGGCCGCATCGACCTGACAGCAATCGGACGACGCATCCCCATGGGCAGGATGGGACGGCCAGAAGACGTCGCAGATGCATCGTTCTTCCTTGCTTCGTCTGACGCCTCATACATCAACGGCTCGATCCTCTACGTGGACGGCGGCTGGACCTCGTTCGGTGATGCGGGAAACGCCAGCGAACTCTATGACGAATGTTTTGCGGAGGCCGCAGGTTAATTGCCAGGCCTTCGCAGGGCGACCGGCCGAGCATTATGAAGCCTCGGCTCCACGACGCACCTGAGGTGCTTGAGATCCAAGCATGTGCATGCCGAGCACATTCCCGGTCGGCTGACGTGTCTATAACGAGGAGAAATCATGGAATTTGCCACTTTCATTCTGGCCGCCCAGCGTGGCTATCACCAATCCTCAGAAAGCGTCATCCGCAACTCCATCGAACAGGCCGTCGCTTCGGAGCAGGCTGGGTTCAACACCGCGTGGTTTGCTGAGCACCACTTCAACAATTACAGCCTCATACCATCCCCGCTGATGATGGTGGCGCACTGCGCCGGCTTGACAAGCACGATTCGCCTGGGCACTGCCGTCTGCGTGCTGCCGCTTTACCAACCGCAGCGCCTGCTGTCCGAGATCGGCTTCGCCGACATCGTTGCGAACGGCCGTCTCGAGCTCGGCGTAGGCTTGGGATACCAGCAGTTCGAGTTCGAACGGTTCGGCGTGGACATCGATGAGGCGCCGGCCGTCTTTTCGGAATACCTGGACATCATTCTCAAGGGCCTCAACCAAAACGTCTTCGAACACGACGGCCAGTATGAGAAGATCCCCCCAACAGCGATTTCGGTCCGCACAGTCCAGCAGCCGACGCCGCCTATCTGGATCGCTGGCGGAGCCGCACGGATGGCTCGGGCCTACCGCGAGGGGCACAATTTTTTTGTCACAGCCTTCCACGACGGCTTAGAGACTTTGACCACACTGCGTGAATCAGTCGAGAGGGCGGCGGCATCCGAGGAAAAGAACGTCACCGACGTCAAGATATCGCTGCTGCGCTGCTGCTATGCCAGCCACGACGAGTTGGAGATCAACAGCTATCTCGACAATGCCCGCTTCCAGCGCCGGCTTTCTGAAGCCCTGCATCAGCGCCGCCAACAGAGCCACGATGGCTACCTGCTGCAGGAGACACCGACCCAGCAGGATCTGTCCTTCGAGACCATGCGCAAAAATTTGCCGATTGGCAGCGTAAATCGCGTGATTGATCGCCTGCTGGAAGAGATCGATATCTTGAAACCGGACCAGATCGCAGTTCAGACTCAATTGGGCGACTTCGACCAAAAGACGATGCTGCGCCAGATCGAGCTCTGGGGCGACAAGATCATCCCTGCGGTCAACAAGGCGCTTTGTCATGCCGGAAGCTGAAGCCGGCCGTTACGATGATGGCTGCCTATCCAGCGCGCAATGGCGTGGGTCCGAGCTAGGGAGGAGCTTCGATCAGCATGTGCTGCCCTGCGTACATTCACGTTCGCTTGAGGAGGTCCAGGCGGGCGAGGTGTTGGCGACGGAGGGGACAGGCCTTTCGTCTGTCGAATTGCGTGATGTCTTGGCCGCAACTTTCCCGTCTACCTCCAGCAGCGTATTCGCTTTGGAGGAGTTGAGCGAGCCCGAGCCGGAACTGGAAGAGGAGCTGCTACGCCGGCTGCTGCTAGCGCATGCTGCGCCGGCCGACCCGGCGAGCGGCCGCTTGGCCAAGATCATCGCCCGGCGTGCGATGCGCACGGACCATCTTTGGCGGGATCTTGGCCTCTCAAATCGCGCTGAGCTCAGCCGCCTGCTTGCCAGACATTTTCCCGCGCTGGCGGCAGGCAACACAGAAAACATGAAATGGAAAAAGTACTTTTACCGCAAGCTGTGTGAGGCCGAAGGCTTTTCGTCATGCACTGCACCCAGTTGTCGGGAATGCCAGGACTTCGAAAGCTGCTTCGGCCCGGAGGAAGTTGAGAGTCGCCTCTCGCCGACCAGGAATGCCGGTTAGTCACTTCGCTTGATCGCAGCTGCGGACAAACGCTTATCGCGGCGCCGTAGTATGGAGGAAGGGATGTTCATCGCCTCGCGATATTTGGTGACGGTACGGCGAGCGACATTGATGCCGGTCTGCTTGAGCTGAGCAACGATGTCTTCGTCGGAAAGTACCTTGTCGAGCGATTCTTCGGCGATGATTGCCTTGATCCGATGGCGGACAGATTTGGCGGAGTGCGCGTCGCCGCCCTCGCAGGATGCGATTGTCGCTGTGAAAAAATACTTCAGCTCGAACACCCCGCGCGGAGTTAACATGTACCTGTTCGAAGCCACCCGGCTTACCGTCGACTGGTGCATTTTGATCCCGTCAGCGACATTTTTGAGACAGAGAGGCCGCAGATGGGCGACGCCGTGTGTAAAAAAGGCATCCTGCTGGCGCACGATTTCGGTCGCAACCTTAAGGATCGTCTTAGCGCGCTGCTCGAGGCAGCTGATCAGCCAGTTCCCTTTTTCCTGGCAATGGTCGAGAAACGCTTTGCCTTCCGGATTTTGATTGGTCAGCTGCGAGATTTCGGCGACATAGGTGTGGTTGATCAACACTTTGGGCAGCGTGGCCGGATCAAGCTCCACCCGCCATCCACCTTCGGACTTGGGCATTACCCAGACGTCCGGTACGATGGTTTCCGGCGTCCCGGACTGGAACCGGTCTCCAGGCTTGGGATCGAGCGCGCGGATTTCGTTCCTCATGTCGAGGAGATCCTCCTCGTCGACTCCGCAACGCTGCTTCAATCCCTGAAAATCCCCCCGTGCAAGCATCTCGAGATTGGCGACCAAAGCTGCCATAGCCGGGTCGAACCGGTCTTGCTGGCGCAGCTGAATCTCCAGGCATTCGCTGAGAGTTCGCGCAAAAATCCCCGGCGGATCAAATTGCTGCAAGATTCCGATGACCCGTTCCACATCAGCTTGCCGAACGTTTAACCTCCTGGCCAGATCGAAAAGGTTTACCTGAAGATAGCCAGTGTCCTCCAGATGGGCGGCGAGCTGTCCGGCAATCAGCCGCTCCTGGGGGGTGAACGGGGTGAGGGCGACCTGGCGGGCGACATGGTCGTGCAATGTTTCGGTGTGGGCGGTAAACTCCTCGACGGCAGGTCGATCGTTGCCGCTACTGCGTTGCGACTTCCATTGCCCGCGCCCGCCAGACGGCCCGCCAATGGGCGATTCGCCGATTTCGCTTCTGCTTTGACTGCTCCGCTGATCCACCCCTGACAGCGGCGAATCGTCGTCAAACGGGTCAGGCTTCAAAACGGGGTTCCTCTCGAGTGCCTGCTGCACGAGCTGATGGAGTTCAGTATGCGTCAATCGCAGCAAGCGAATAGCTTCAATGGCTTGAGGCGATAAGACCATACGTTGCTTCTGGCGTTGAAGCAGGCTTGCTGAGAGATGCATGTTGAACCGTAATCTGCCGAGGATGCTCTAGTGTGTGCTTGGGTTGTGTGAGACTTGCCACTTCTGGGTCATGCCGCCGCCTTCAGTTTGTCGAGAACGTTTTGCGGGGATGAAACGCCATAGGGGTCCGTCTCGCAGTTGTCACAGAAGCCTTCCTCCTCGAACCACTGCTCCACCACGCCATCGTCGATCAGAGCGGCGTATCGCCAGGAGCGCATGCCAAAGCCCAGATTGTCCTTCGCGACCAGCATGCCCATTTTGCGCGTGAACTCGCCCGACCCGTCTGGGATCAGCTCGATCTTCTGCAGCCCCAAGGACTTTCCCCACGCATTCATGACGAAAGCATCGTTGACCGAGACGCAGTAGATCGCGTCAATTCGCAGTTCCAGAAATTGATCATAGAGTTTTTCGAAATCGGGCAGTTGGAAGGTCGAGCAGGTCGGGGTGAAGGCGCCAGGCAGCGAGAACAGGATGACGCGCTTGCCCCCGAAATAATCGTCGGCGGTCTTGTTCTCCCACCGATAAGGATTTGGCCCCCCGATCGACTCATCGCGAACACGCGTGCGAAAGGTCACGAGAGGAACGTTCTTTCTGTCGGTCATTGATTTGCTCCCAGGCCAAAGTGGTACGGTGCATTTTTCGGTTAAACTGAAGCGGCATCGACTTCGGTCGACAGTTCCGGCAGCCTCGCGCCTTGGCGTGGTTGCCTCGGACCGGTCTTGTGCAAGACCGCCCCCGAGCAGGCACGTTTAAAGGCGACGAGCTTCCGCGGAGACGGGGAATTTCGCTCGCGTGCTTTATCGAGCTTTGAGAGGTAGGCATGGTCTGCAACCGTGATTTTGACTGCGTTCTATCGACCGAGTCGCAAGCGCCATGCCAATTGACCCGATGCCTTGGGTTCACTTCGGTTTTTGCAGCAACTTTCGTGTTGTGCAGTAATGCCGGTCGATATTATTGCTCAAGCAGCACTGGAAATTGGGTGCGACTCCGTTCGGCAAACCCGGCCTTTGTCCGAAGCCGGACACGAATGTCGGAAATAGCCAAACGCCAGGATCTGGGGCGGGTTAAGAAACGTTGCCGTGGGCACCGGCTTCAGCACAATTGCGCCACGCGAGCATGGCTCCCAGCGTCAATGCCGTGCAGCAGCGAGACGAAGTCACTGCAGAATATCAACCTCTGCGAAGTCGTTGAAACCCAGCATGTGCGAGCCGTTCGAGGCGCAGATCAAGGCATGCTCGAGGAAGAGCTCGTGCTCTCGGCAGCAAGTGTTGCGACGTCTGACAAGGATCGTCGCGCTTCAAGGAAAAGAACCTGAATGGTGCACGGCTTGTGAAGGCCGGCGCATGGAAATGGCTGGGCTGATCATCCTCCATGAGGGTTGAATGAAGAGCTGGCCCCTATCTCCCTCAGCTGCAACGGGGGGAGGTAGGGCATGTCCGTCTATCGCGCTGGGTAACATTCCTCGGTGAGGCAATAAGGGGGAGCAATTTCTCATTTCGGCAGACACGACCCAGCTCTCCTTTCATGCGCTGATTCCCCCAAGGGAAATCGCGACTCCAGGCTTCCTATGCAGCGAATCGCGGTGCTGTCCGATGTCCGACAATGTCGGATGCGGATCGTAGCTGGGCTAGATCCGTCACTTTGCCTCGATGGTTTCCCACTGGCCTTATATCTGCTTCGCCCCAAATGCGGCGACATAACCTGTGCGGCATCTGTGAATGGATCGACTTCAATCGAGACCTCGGAGGTCCCGATGCGCGAAGGGAGCTTGCCGATATGACGGCCACCATAGCGAACCACGGTCCGGACGACGAGGGGACTTGGATCGGCGGGCCTGCGGCGCTGGGACACCACCGCCTGGCAATCATCGATATCCAGGGCGGCCGTCAGCCGAGGATGCTCCAGGAGGATGGCCGACCTGACTTGGTGCTCGTCTACACGGGTGAGACTTACAACTACCGCGAGCTGCGTCAACAGCTGGCCGGCCTAGTCCATCGCATGAACACGAGCAGTGACACCGAGGTGGTGCTGCACCGCCCCCGCGAGTGGGGCTCTTCGGCGGGTACACTTTTTTCACGAAATCCGTGAATGTTTCTCGCGACATCATCCCGCAATCGGTGGTGCAGCGGGTGAAGAGCCCGTATCCGGCTATCCAGAATGCCGCCTACGACAAAATACTACGTACGCGGTTCACTGCGATGCTGGACGACCTAGTGCCGGCAGTGGCACCGCTGTTGTCCGTCGACAGGTCCCGCGCTTGCTCGGTGCGACCAACAACCTTAAGCGCTAGGGCGTAACCTGACCCTGCAAGATCTCCTCACCGACTATAAGGTGCGCCTCACGATCTGAGACGATGGGACAGGATGGCTAAGGAGGTGCGCCGTCTTGCATGCCCCGCCACCGAGGCGAACCCTCTTGGCTACGCGCGCCACAGCGACGCTCCATATCGTCAGGCCTGCGTCTCATGCTCAGATGAGCCGGTATTTGGCTCTCTCATCAGCAAACCGAGAGAGCCCATGCCAAGACGGAAGCAAGCAAGACGAACGAGCGTCAGAGATATCCTGCGCCTGACCCATAAACAGGGCAGTCCGGTGGGCCAGGTGGCAGAGCAACTGAGGTTCGGCAAGACTTCGGCTTCCACCTATCTGCGGGCGCTGGAGACGGGCTGTCGTGCAGGCCCTGCATGCGGCTTTGAGGACGATGCGATGTTGAAACACCGTCTGTTGCGCCGAATCGGCCGTCGGCCACACGTTGGGTCGTCATCAGGTTCTCGACAGCTTGCCGGTGTCAAATCCAAACCGTGGTCGGCGATCCCCACCAGGGTGGGAAGGCAGCGCTGATATAGCCGAACGTCGATCAAGTCACGATCAACTATTGCCTCATGTCACATGCCCTGCGGGACTGAAAAACGGAGAAGAACATGTGCGATGCAAAACTGAAGACCGTGCTTTCGCTTTTTTCGCCGGTGGCCAGCAAATTAGATGCTCTCTCGTCCAACGGACCAGCGACGGATGCAAATTGCGTTAAGCTAAATACGAACGAGAACCCGTTTCCGTTGCCGAAGAGCGTAATGCAAAGTGCAATTGCTGCGATCGAACACCAGTATCTTTATCCGGAAGACGACAATCTCAGCTTAAGGGCAGCTGCCTCCGATGCTTACGGATTTTCCAAAGATCAGGTGATTGCCGGCAACGGTTCGTCGGAGCTGCTCGGACTCATCTACAGAGCTTTCCTCGCCCCAGGAGATAGAGTGGCGATGCTGTCGCCCGGATTTTCGTTCAACCGTAAACTTGCCATGTTGCAGGGTGCCGAGTTTCTCGAAATCGCATCGAGCGAAGCTCATCCCCTGCCGATAGAAAAACTGCTGTCCGGCCCCGCAAAAGACGCGAAGTTCATTCTGTTGGCTAATCCGAACAATCCGACCGGAACATTCGTGCCGGTGGCCGAAATCGAACGCCTTGTGGAGCAAGCAGATCGCTTGGTCGTCTTGGATGAGGCCTACGTTGACTTCGCACCCGACAATGCCCTGCGCCTCGTCAATAGACATCCGAATCTTTTGATCTTGAGGACTTTTTCAAAGAGCTATGCTGCTGCTGGCGTGCGAGTCGGCTTCGGTTTCGGTCACCCAGAAATCATTGGCAGGCTGCGCAACATCCAGAATGTCTTCAACATGAACGTGATCGGGCAGGCGGTCGGGAAAAGCATTCTTGCGCATCGCCACGCCTACGAAGAGAACCACAGGCACATCAAGCATGAACGACAGCGAGTGACCCTGGCGCTGTTGCAACTTGGCTTTTCCGTAACACCCTCCCACGCAAACTTTTTGCTGGCCCGTGTGCCGGCGGGACAGGAGGGCTCATGCTGGCAAGCCGCGTTGAAAGAGCAGGCGATCCTCATCGCCAGCTTTCCTGACGTAGATTTGAAGAACTGTATTCGCGTCAGCATTGGCACCACAGAGCAGATGGACAAATTCCTTGCTGCCGCCAAACGCGTCTGTATGAGCTTTAAGAAGAATCGCGGTGTGCACAAGCATTAAGTCAATTCACATTAAGCGCCAAGTAATAGGTGCTGATATGTCGCCAGCTATGATGATTAGCGAATAAATAATAGGTAATTTGGAGAACAATTAATTGAAGAAAATTTCCGCTTCGGGCCTGACCTTCGGCATCTTCGATCATCTGGACGAAAACGGCGATGACATCGCACAACAATATGCAGATCGGCTGAGCCTAGCAGAAGCGTGCGATGGCTATGGCTTTTATGCGTATCATCTCGCCGAGCACCACTGTACGCCGCATGGCAGAGGTCCATCACCGAATTTGTTCTTAGCGAGCGTCGCCCAGCGAACCCGCAGTCTTCGTGTTGGTCCCATGGTAATGCTACTTGCGCTCTATCATCCGCTGCGTGCCTTCGAGGAGATCTGCATGCTTGATCAGTTGAGCGGCGGCAGGCTTGAACTCGGCATAGGGCGCGGCTCTGCTCCCACTGAATTGGGATACTTCGGGGTTGCTGTAGAAGCAGCACCAGAACAGTATGCGGAGGCCAGTGAGATTCTCATCAATGCGATGAAAGGCGGGACGCTTTCTTATCAGGGCCGCCACTTTGAGTTGAAAGATGTTCCGCTGACGTTGAGACCTCACCAATATCCCCATCCGCCGACATGGATCGCCACCAATCGACCCGAGCCGGCTAGCTGGGCCGCTGCGAATGGGGCAAACATCGCCTGCGTCGGACCTTCCACTTCTGTTCGCAGCGTTACCGACGCGTTCCGCGCCGCCCGAATTCACGATGCTGACATTGGCCAGCAAGCGCCATTTCTTGGATTGCTCCGAATGGTGGTGATAGGGCGTTCTGAAACAGATGCGTATTTGCTCGCAGCACCTGCCTATGAACGATGGCTCAATAGCTTCAAATTTCTATACGAACTAAATGCCATTTCCACTCCACCAAACTTGCCTTTGAACTTCGATGCAGCAATTGAAAGTGAATTGTGCGTCGTGGGAACGGCAGATTCTGTCCGAAAAGCTCTCCTTGATCAGCTGGAAGAGGCAGGTGCTAATTATCTTCTGTGTCAACTGGCATTTGGGGATTTGCCGCTGGATGCCTCACTATACACCGCATCGGCCATTCGATCCGAAATCATGGCTCGAGTTGCCGCATCGTGAATCCGTCGTGTGATTGGAGGAGCAGCGGCAGCGCTGCTCCTCATTGCGAAACGGTTGTGGGGGCCGGACTCCTGTCAGGTGTAAACCATTGGAGCACGTCCTATCTGATCCAGGTCATATCCTGCGGCTTTGAAGTAGTTGGCACATTCGGCTGGGGTGAAGAGGTCGACGACCGCGCCGAGGCCTTGCCCCTCTGATCTAATCCGGTTTGAAGTTCGTTCTGGCCCATCCAGAGGATCAGGACATGAAACGCAGCCGCTTCTCTGAAGAGCAGATCATCGGAATTTTGAAGAAACACGAGGCCGGGGTATCGGTTGGCGATCTGTGCCGCAAGCACGGGGTCAGCGACGCCTCGATCTACAATTGGAAGGCCCGCTTCGGCGGGATGGATGTCACCGAGGCTCGGCGACCTGAAGGGCTGGAGGACGAGAACACGCGCCTGAAGCGGCTTCTGGCCGACGCCATGCTCGACAATGCCGCGTTGAAGGACCTTGTGGGAAAGAAATGGTGACGCCCGCCGCCAAGCGGAAAGCTGTCGCTCGCCTGAAGGAAGGCTTCGGGATGAGCAAACGGCGGGCGTGTAAAGCCATCGGCTGTTGCCGCATGACGGTTCGCTACCAGACCAGCAGGCCGGACGACCGGGAGGTTCGCGAGCGGATGAAGGCGATCGCGCAGGAGCGTCGCCGGTTCGGCTACCGGCGTCTTCTCGTGATGCTGAGGCGGGAGGGCCTGGTCGTGAACCACAAGAA
>NZ_RZOL01000210.1:0-10478 GCF_004022985.1 Mesorhizobium sp. M7A.F.Ca.ET.027.02.1.1
GCTTTCGATCGGCCGGAGGATTTCTGGCCGCGCAAATGGGCGGAAGCCTATGTCGGCTTCGCCGCCGGCGAGAAACGCTCCTGGCTGATGCAGCGCGGCCTGAAATTCTTTCCTGTGGTCGGCTGGGCCGAGCGGGGCGGCGGCAATGCCATCGGCCATGGCAATTCGGTGCCGCGCTTTCACATTACCTGGGGCACCGGCCCCGGTGTGCTCGAACCGTTCGCCCAGCGCGTGCGCGAGGCCCAAAAGCGCGGATTGATCAGTTTCAAATTCCGCCACCGCGTCAATGAACTGACGCGGACGGGTGCTGTTGTGACCGGTGTGCGTGGCGACATCCTGCAGCCCAGCGCTGTCGAGCGCGGCCACAAGAGTTCGCGCGAAATATCAGGCGATTTCGAGCTTCACGCGCAAGCGGTGATCGTCGCCTCCGGCGGCATCGGCGCCAACCATCAGCTTGTGCGGGAAAACTGGCCGCAGCGGCTGGGCGCGGCACCGAAGCGCATGATCACCGGCGTGCCCGATCATGTCGACGGCCGCATGCTGGCGATCACGGAACGGGCCGGCGGTTCGATCATCAACCGCGACCGCATGTGGCACTATGTCGAGGGCATCAAGAATTGGGCGCCGGTCTGGACCGATCATGCGATCCGCATCCTGCCCGGCCCGTCATCGCTGTGGCTCGATGCGCGCGGCAAGCGCCTGCCGGTGCCGCTCTATCCCGGTTTCGATACGCTGGGCACACTCAGCCACATCATGAGCACCGGCTTCGACTATTCCTGGTTCATCCTGACCAAGAAGATCATCCAGAAGGAGTTCGCGCTGTCGGGCTCCGAACAGAACCCGGACCTGACCGGCAAGAGTTGGCGCCAGGTGCTCGGTCGCGCCACATCGGGCATTCCGAGCCCGGTCAAGGCGTTCATGGAGAAGGGCGAGGATTTCATCGTCGAGGCCGACTTGCCGACGCTGGTCGCGCGCATGAACGCGCTTGCCGGCGGCGAGCCGCTTCTTGAGGTAGCCCAAGTCGAGCGCGAAATCCGCGCCCGCGACCGGCAGCTCGACAACCCGTTCTCCAAGGACATGCAAATCACCGCTCTGCGCGGGGCGCGCGCCTATCTCGGCGACCGGCTGATCCGCACGGCCAAGCCGCACAAGATGCTCGATCCGGCAAACGGCCCGCTGATAGCGGTGCGCCTCAACATCCTGACGCGCAAGACGCTGGGCGGCCTGCAGACCGATCTCGACAGCCGCGTGCTGGGTGCCGATGGCCAGCCGGTTGCGGGACTCTACGCCGTCGGCGAAGCCGCCGGTTTTGGCGGCGGCGGTGTGCATGGTTATGCGGCGCTTGAGGGCACCTTCCTCGGCGGCTGCATCTTTTCCGGCCGCAGCGCCGGCCGTGCGGCGGCCGCTTCGGTGGGATGAGCCGGGGCCGGTCGGTCCTCAGAGTCCAGCCGCGATCACCAGCGCCAATCGCCCTGTCCAAGCGCGGTCACCGCATCGACGATCCGGGTGAAGCTTGCGCGGGCGCGGCCGACCATGTGCCGGCCTCGGAGATAACCATGCACCAGCCCCGTTTCCTCGAACCAGGTTGCGCGTCCGCCCGCCGCCACGACCAGGTCGTGATAGCTCTCGCCATCCGACGACAGCGGGTCGCACTCGGCGGTGATCAGTACTGTCGGCGGCAGGTTGGAGAAGTCGGTGTCGGCGAGCGGCGACAGCGTGATGTCCCCGGTCCTATCCACGCCGCTGGTGCGGATGTGCTTGTAGAATTCGAGATCGCGGATGGTCAGCATCGGCGCTTCGGCGTGCTTGACATAGGAGCCTTTCGCGCGGTCTCCGCCGAGGCCGGGATAGATCAGCACCTGGCCAACCGGCCTTTTCGAACGGTCACGCGTGGCGTGACTGACGGCGGCGCAGAGATTGCCGCCGGCGCTGTCGCCGCACAGCACGATAGGATGATCGCGATTGGCGGCGGCCCATTCGAAGGCGCTCATCGCATCGTCGAAGGCCGCCGGATGCAGATGCTCCGGCGCCAGCCGATAATCGACCGAGACCACCTCATAGCCGGTGCGGGCACAGAGCTCGGCGCAGACATCGTCGTGGCTGTCCAGCCCACCGAGGATGAAGCCGCCGCCATGGACATAGAGCACCGTCACCGCAGCTTTGTGTGTGCTTCGGTAGGTGCGGATCGGGATGTCGTGCGTGGGCGTCGCAATGGCTGAGGTTTCGACCGCCACGCCTTCGGGATAGCCGGCAAAGAATTCGCGGCACATGCGGTCATAGATCCCGCGCTGCTGCGCGATCGTGTAGTCGATCGTGTCGGGCGGATAGTAGGAATTGGTCCGCTCTATGAACGCCCAGGTCTCGGCGTCGATGAGGGTTTTGTAATCGGTCATGGGTGCTGGAAAGGCGCCCAAGGCTGAGCCAGGGCGCCCCCCTCTGTCCTGCCGGACATCTCCCCCTCAAGGGGGGAGATCGGATGTTGCGAAGGCTTTCGCCAACCTTCTGCGTCGCAAGAAGAGCGCAGAGATCGAAGCTGCCAATCTCCCCCCTTGAGGGGGAGATGTCCGGCAGGACAGAGGGGGGTGAGCGCTGTCATTTCGGCAACAATCCTCATTTCCCCTTCCACACCGGCTCACGCTTCTCCGCAAAAGCGCGAAAACCCTCCATGCCGTCTTCGGAGCCGTAGAGGGCATCGACCGTCGGCAGCTGGCGCCGCGTCACCTTGTTCATTGCATCCTGGAAGGTCAGCGCCTCGGCCACACGCGCGGTCTCCTTGATCGCTGCAAAGACCAGCGGCGGGCCGCCTGCGAGCAGCCGGGCGATCTCCCAGACACGGTCCTCGAGCTTCTCCTTGGGCAGCACTTCGTTGACCAGGCCCCAGCGATGCGCCTCGGCCACATCCATCCAGCGGCCGGTCAGCAGAAGGTCCATGGCGACATGGTAGGGGATGCGCTTCGGCAGTTTGATCGTTGCCGCGTCGGCCAGCGTGCCGGCGCGGATTTCGGGGAGCGCGAAGGAGGAATGATCGGAGGCATAGATGAGGTCGCAGGACAGCGCCAGCTCGAAGCCGCCGCCGACCGCCATGCCGTTGACGCAAGCGATCACCGGCTTGTTGAGGTCGCGCAATTCTTGCAGCCCGGCAAAGCCGCCGACGCCATAGTCGCCATCGACGGCATCGCCGCCGGCAGCGGCTTTGAGGTCCCAGCCGGCACAGAAGAACTTGTCGCCGGCGGTCTTGACGATGGCGACGCGCAATTCCGGATCGTCTCGGAATGCCTTGAAGGTCTCGCCCATCAGCCGAGAGGTCTTCAGGTCGATGGCGTTGGCTTTGGGCCGGTCGAGGGTGACCTCGAGGATGGTGCCCTCGCGGCGGGTCGAAATGACGTCAGACATTCTTGTTCTCTCCCAGCACCAGCAGTGCGTCGGCGATCCAGGCGCCCTTGCCTTCGCTGCAGACGATCAGCGGGTTGATGTCGAGTTCCTCGATCTCACCGGCATTCTGCTGCACGAAGGCGGCAATGCCCGAAATGGCATCGATGGCAGCCGCGACATCGGCTTTTGGCCGGCCGCGATAGCCCTCGAGCAGCGGGAACAGTTTCAGGCCGCGCAGCGCCGCCTCGATATCGTCGCGCGTCGCCGGCAGCATCAGCGTGACGCTGTCGCGCAACAGTTCGACCAGCACGCCGCCGGTGCCCAAGGTCATCACCGCGCCGAACATCGGGTCGCGGGTGAAGCCGACGATCAGTTCCGCGACACCGTCGCGCACCATGCGCTCGACATAGAGCCCGGTGCCGAGCGGCAAGAGGTCATGCGCCGCGGTGCTGACGGATTCGGCATCCCTGAGGTTGAGCCTGACGGCGCCAACTTCGGATTTGTGGCTGACGCCGAGCGCCTTCAGTGCGACGGGAAAGCCGAGCGCCATCGACGAAATCACCGCCTCGACCGCATTGGCGGCCCGTTCGCCTTTCGGCACCGGCAGGCCGGCCTTGATCAGCCGCGATTTTGCTTCGGCCTCGTCGGGCGTGACATGGTCGCCACCAGGCGCACCGGCAGCAGAAGTGTCGATCGGCTGCGCCTGCGGTTCGGCCCAAGCCCAGCCGATGAAGGCCGCCGCCCCGGCGGCATCCATGGCTTCCGAAATGCCGAACAACGGCACCATGCCGCGCGCCATCAGTTCGGCGGTGTACTCCTCCGGCAGGTTTTCCGGCAGCGACGAGACGATCGCGCCATGCGCCTTGTTGGTCTTCAGCGCCGATTCGAAGGCGCGCAACGTCGCCCACCAATCGGTGACCGAACAACGATCAGGTCGCGGAAAATCCAGCACCAGCATGTTGAGGTCGAAGCCGCCCGACACCATGGCGGTGAAGGTGGCGGTCATCGCCGGCTCGTTGTTCCAGATGAAGGTGTGATAGTCCAAGGGATTGGCGACCGCGACCAGCGGCCCGAGCGTCGATTTGACATGGGCGCGGTGGCTGTCGGTCAGCACAGGGAAATTGACCCAGCGCCCTTCGGCGCTGTCGGCCATGACGGAGGCCTCGCCGCCGGAGCAGCTCATCGACGACAGCCTGTAGCCGGGCAAAGGTCCGGTGATGTGCAGCAGCTTCAGCGCCTCGATAAAGGCGGGGATCGAATCGACACGCGCAATGCCGAGCCGCCGCAGGAACGCACCCGAGGCCGCGTCCGAGCCGGCCAGCGAGGCGGTGTGCGAGACGGTCGCCTGCCTGGCCTGTTCGGAACGGCCGACCTTCATGGCGATGATCGGCTTTTTCAGCTCGCGCGCCCGTGCCGCCAGCCTCTCGAAGCCGGCTACCGAATCGAAGGCCTCGATATGCAGGCCGAGCGACGTGACCCGCTCGTCCTCGATCAGGCCGAGCGCCATTTCGGACAGACCGGTCTGCGCCTGGTTGCCGGCGGTCATCAGGAAGGCGATCGGCAGGCCGCGCCTCTGCATGGTCATGTTGATGGCGATGTTGGAGGACTGGGTGATGATGGCGACGCCCTTGCCGCCCTCGGCCAATCTTATGCCGCCATGCTGGTCGGGCCACAGCAGCGCGCCGTCGGCATAATTGATCAGGCCGTAGCAATTCGGCCCGATGATCGGCATCGAGCCGGCTGCGGCGACCAGCTCGGCCTGCAGCCGCTCGCCATCATCGTCATAGGCCTCGGTTTCGAGGAAGCCGGCGGCAAAGCAGACGGCGCCGCCGGCGCCGCGCTCGGCCAGCGCCTTGATCACCTCGATGGTCAAATGCCGGTTGACGCCGACAAAGGCAGCATCGGGCGCGCCCGGCAGGTCAGCCACCGAACGATAGGCCTTGCGACCGGCGACCTCGTCCTTGGTCGGATGCACCGGCCAGATCTCGCCGGCAAAGCCCATCTTGATCGATTGCGCGACGACGGCCGCGGCCTGCGCACCGCCGAAGACGGCGATCGATTTCGGCCGCAGGAGACGCTCAAGTTTATGCATATGTTATGCCCCGAACGGACGCAGCAGCGCCCTTGAAATAATGTGGCGCTGGATCTCTGACGTGCCTTCCCAGATGCGCTCGACGCGCGCGTCGCGCCAGATGCGCTCCAGTGGCAAATCGTCCATCAGTCCCATGCCGCCATGAATCTGGATCGCCTCATCGGCAACGTATGCAAGCATCTCGGTGGCCTTCAGCTTGGCCATGGCCATGTCCTGATCGGTGACAGTGCCCTGATCGTACTTCCAGCCGGCTTCGAACACCATCAGGTCGGCGGCCTTCAATTCGGTCGCCATGTCGGCAAGCTTGAACGACACGCCCTGGAACTTGCCGATCTGCTGGCCGAACTGCTGGCGCTGCGCGGCATACTCGATGGCATGGCCAAGCGCCCGCTCGGCGCGGCCGAGGCAGGTGGCGCCGACCTGCAGCCGGGTGGCGCCGAGCCATGAATTGGCGACGTCGAACCCCTTGTGGACTTCGCCCAACACTTGGGCGGCGGGAAGCCGGCAATCGTCGAATTCGAGGATGGCGTTGGTGTAGCCGCGATGCGAGACGTTGCGGTAGCCATCGCGGATGGTGAAGCCCTTCGTCCCTTTGTCGACGAAGAATGCGGTGATCTTCTTGCGCCTGCCGCGCGGCGAATCCTCTTCGCCTGAGGCCATGAAAACGATGGCAAAGTCGGCGAGGTCGGCGTGGGAGATAAAATGCTTGGTGCCGTTCAGCACCCAGTCGTCGCCGTCCTGTACGGCGGTCGCCTTCATGCCGCGCAAATCGGAGCCTGCGCCCGGCTCGGTCATCGCCAGGCAGTCCCATTTCTCGCCGCGGATGCAGGGGAACAGATATTTCTCGCGCTGCTCCGGCGTGCCGGCCAGGAGGATGTTGGAGGGCCGCGCCACGCAAGTCCAGTGCAGCGCGTAATTGGCGCGGCCAAGCTCCTTTTCGTAGAGCAGCCAAGTCACCGTATCGAGGCCAGCACCGCCGACATCGGCCGGCATGTTGGCGGCATAGAGCCCAGCTTCGATCGCCTTGACCTTGATCTCCTCGATCAGGTCGCGGCGCAGCACGCCGGTGCGCTCGACCTCGCGCTCATGCGGGTAAAGCTCGTTCTCGACGAACGCACGCGTCGTCTCGACGATGAGCCTCTGTTCCTCCGACAGCCCGAAATCCATGCTCTCAGCCTTTCTTCTTGCCGGGCTTCTTCTTCGGCTTTTCGGCTTTCTTCACCGGTTTCAAGGCTTTGGCCTTCTCGGCCGCCTTGGAGGCCGTGGGCTTCTTCGCCGCCAGCTTGGCCAGTTGCCTGGTATAGTCCTTGTGCAGCGCGCCGGCGCCCCAGCCCTTGCCTTTGTTCTGCTTCGACAGCGCGTCCATGATGGCGACCAGATTGTCGTCGCGGATTTTTTCCAGTTCGCGGATCGACAGCCCATGTGCCTGGTCGTCCGATTGCGTGGCGATCAGGTCGACCAGTTCGTCGTTGAACTCCGGCACATCCATCAGCTTGGTCCATGGCCATTTCAGACAGGGCCCGAACTGCGCCATGAAGTGGCGCATGCCGGCCTCGCCACCGGCGACGCGATAGACCTGGAACATGCCCATCTGCGCCCAGCGCAGGCCGAAGCCGTAGCGCATGATGTCGTCGAGTTCCTCGACCGTGCAGATGCCGTCCTTGATCAGCCACAGCGCCTCGCGCCATGCCGCTTCGAGCAGGCGGTCGCCGACGAAGGCCTCGATCTCCTTGCGGATGACGACCGGCTTCATGCCGATCGAGGCATACATCTCCTTGGCGACCTCGATCGCCTCGGGAAAGGTCTGCTCGCCGCCCACGATCTCGACCAGCGGCAGGAGATAGACCGGGTTGAACGGATGGCCGACGACCAGCCGCTCCGGATGCTTCTTCATCGCCACCTGCATGTCGGTTGGCTTGATGCCGGAGGTCGAGGAACCGACAATCGCATTGCCCGGCGCGTGGGTATCGATCTCGGCGAGCACCCGGTGCTTGAGGTCGAGCCGTTCCGGCACGCTTTCCTGAATGAAATCGGCATCGGCCACTGCCTCGGCGATGGTCTTGGCAAAGGTCAGCTTGCCCTCTTTTGGCAAACCGCCGGGTACCATCTGCTTGTAGGCGCGGCGCGCGCCCTTCATCACTTCGCCGACCTTGCGCGACGCCTCGGGATCGGGATCGAAGATCGACACGTCGATGCCGTTGAGCAGCAGCCGCGCCACCCAGCCGGCGCCGATGACGCCGCCACCGATGGCGGCTGCCTTGTTGATGATGCTCATGCGGAAGCTCCGGTTCTGGTCATGGCGGTTGTGGGATCTATGAGCGGCACGCGTTCGCCGGCGCGGATCACGGACGGGTCGTATGCCTTGCGGGCAAAGACTTCGAGGACGAAGGGCCGGAAGAATTCGATCGGCAGCGTGTCATAATCGGGGTCGAAGCTGGACTGGTCCCAGCGTTCGCAAAACTGGTCGCAATCGTTGAAATAGGCGTGGCCGGCAAAGCGGTCGCGCGCATGGCGGTTACCGCCGAGGTGATGGGCATAGTAGAGCCGCTGGAAGTCGCCATGTTTCTCCACCACCCAAGTGCATTGTTCGCGCACGAAGGGTTTCAGGATCGAAGCGGCATATTCGTCGTGATTGTAAGGCGCATAGATGTCGCCGATGTCGTGCAGTAGCGCGCAGGCGATCCAGTCGGTGTCGGCGCCGTCGCGCCAGGCACGCGTCGCCGCCTGCAGCGAATGGCCGAGCCGGGTGATCTTGTAGCCCGAAAGGCCCGCGTCGAGCTGCACCAGCGCATCGAGCAGCCGCTCGCCGGTCCTGGCGGCATAGTCGATCTCATGCGCGGTCAGGAACTCGTAGTCGTCCCGGTCGCCATCCTTCATTGCGGTGAATTTTACGGTAGTCATGCCGACCCTCCCGACGAATAATTTATGCCGCGATCGGCGCCCGCTTGGTGAGGTTGAGCTTCTGCCGTACCTCTTCCGGCCCAAGGATCCTGGCGCCGAGATTGGTGACGATGCTGGCGGCGCGCTCGACCAACTGCGCATTGGTCGCCAGTACGCCCTTGTCGAGCCAGAGATTGTCTTCGAGACCGACGCGGACATTGCCGCCGGCCAGCACCGCCGCAGCAGCATAGGCCATCTGGTTGCGGCCGATGGCAAAGGCCGACCAGTTCCAGGTCGACGGCACATTGTTGACCATCGCCATGAAGGTGTTGAGGTCGTCGGGCGCGCCCCACGGCACGCCCATGCAGAGCTGCACCAGTGCATCCGGATTGAGCACCTTTTCCTCGACCAGCTGCTTGGCGAACCACAGATGACCGGTGTCGAAGGCCTCGATCTCCGGCTTGACGCCGAGCGCCGTCATCATGCCGCCCATGGCGCGCAGCATGCCGGGCGTGTTGGTCATGACATAGTCGGCCTCGGCGAAATTCATGGTACCGCAGTCGAGCGTGCAGATTTCCGGCAGGCATTGGCGCACATGTTCCATGCGGTTGGTGGCGCCGCCCATGTCTGTGCCTTTTTCGTTGAGCGGCAGCGGCGCTTCCGGCGATCCGAACACCATGTCGCCGCCCATGCCGGCGGTCAGGTTGAGGATGACGTCGACTTCTGCCTCGCGGATGCGCTCGGTCACTTCGCGGTAGAGATGCACATCGCGCCTGGGCTTGCCGGTTTCGGGGTCGCGGACGTGGCAGTGCACGATTGCGGCGCCAGCCTTGGCCGCGTCGATGGCCGAATCGGCGATCTGCTTTGGCGAGCGCGGCACATGAGGGCTGCGGTCCTGCGACCCGCCGGACCCAGTCACGGCACAGGTAATGAAGACCTCGCGGTTCATCGCAAGCGGCATGGAATTCTCCTCCAATAGTATGCATGTCGCCCAAAAGTGGGAACCGGTTTTGGGATAACGACATGCACAAAGATGACCACAACAATGCCCGACTTGCCGGAAACTGTTTTGCGTTTTACGAAGCTTCCATGACGAAAAGCGAAAAACCGACGATCTTTCGCGCCGAGCGCTCGCCGCTCAAGGTGACGCTGCTGGTGTTTTCCGGCTCGTCCATCATGTGCGTCGCATCCGCCGTCGATCCACTGCGGGCCGCCAACCGCATCTCCGGCGAGACCCTGTTCGATTTTCGGCTGGTCTCGGTGACCGGCGAGGCTCCGGTCACCACATGCGGCCTGCCGGTGGCGGTCAGTGGCCGTTTCGACGCGGGCGAGCCAACCGACGTCCTTGTCGTCGTCGCCGGCTTCGGCACCCAGAATTATGCAACGTCGGCTCTGTTGTCCGGACTGCGCCGGGCGGCACGCACGGCGCGTGCTTGCGGCGGTGTCGAGGCGGGCACCTGGCTGGTGGCTCGCGCCGGCCTGCTGGAAGGGCGCAGCGCCACCACCCACTGGGAGGACATGGAGGATTTTTCCTCGGCCTTTCCCGGCGTCGATGTCCGCCCTGACCGCTATGTCATCGACGGGCCGGTGTTCACGTCGGGTGGCGCGTCGCCGACCTTCGACCTGATGCTGCATCTCATCCGTACGCGGCTCGGCATGGCCGTCGCACTCGATGTCGCCAGCGTCTTCATCTACGACCAGGCGCGCGCCGCCACCGACGCACAGCCGCTGGTCTCGCTCGGCCGGCTCGACGGCTACGACCCGCGCCTTGCGCAAGCCATCCGGCTGATGGAAGCGCATGTCGACCAGCCGCTGACCATAGAAGCAGTGGCAAAGCGCGCCGGGGTGACGGCGCGGACATTGGAGAGCATCTTTCGCAAGTCGATCGGCGAGACGCCGGGCGCCTATTATCTCAGGCTGCGCCTCGGTGCCGCGCGCCGGCTGGTGGTCGATACAAGGGTTGCCATGGCCGACATTGCCGGGCGGACCGGGTTCTCGTCCGCCGCGGCATTTTCGAGGGCGTTTTCAAAGACTTTCGGCGAAGCGCCGGTCAGGTTGCGGAGGGGGTAGGTTTCAACGCGCGATCAGGCCGCGTTCTGGCGGTCGCCGTCGATTTGCGAGCGCATCTGTCTGG
>NZ_RZOL01000211.1:0-10369 GCF_004022985.1 Mesorhizobium sp. M7A.F.Ca.ET.027.02.1.1
CCCCTGGGTCACGGCATGGATCCTAGGGTCTGCGCGCGTCGCTCCGCTCCTTGCTCCGCCCTAGGATGACGATGCGATGGCTAATCGCATAAGGCTTCGGTCAGCCCACGTGGCACCGTCGCTCGCCCATCAACCTTTCCTTAACCCTGCCGATTTGATCGCCCGGAATTCCGGGCGCGGGCGGATCGTGCCCGTTGACTTTGAAACAAAATTAGAACCAAATGCGAACATATCAACAACAGGAGAGAGTTATGACCGATCTGGTTCAGGATGTCATCTCACTGGTTTGCATGAGCACGTTCCTTGTTTCCATGGCGATCTGGATCGGAGCCATGTGATTTGGCGGCGTTCGCCGCCGCGGGTCCTATGCGGTCGACGGCCGTTCCGCCGTTAAGCTTTTCTTGCCGCCGTAACGTTAGGGTACCTCGGCAAGACAGGGAGCAATGTCCAGGTGTCGCCCATCGTCACGGCCATTCTGGTGGCCAGCAATCTCGGGCTGATCTTTCTGTTGATGACCGTGCCGCTTGGTTTGCGCACGGTCCGTCTGACCCGTCTGGTGGCGATGGACCGTCAGCGCCTCTGGCAGGCGCTGTGGCCGCTCGGCAGCGATGCCGGCTGGTCCGGTGAGATCCTTTCCGCCGAGGCGCCGGACGGCGAGGGCGTGGCCCGCATGACGCTGTCGTGGGAAGGTCGCGACGGCAAGCCGATCGAACGCAGGTCGCGGTTTGATGACGTCGTCGAAGGTATCAGCTTCTCGATGCGTGTCATCGAGGACACCGCGCTCGACGCTTCGTTCTGGAAGGACTTTTCCGAAACCGCTGAACTCGTCTCCGAAGGCACCAGCACGCGGGTGACGCTCAGCCAGACGGATCGCTATCGCGGCGTCGCCTTCCTGGTGTTCCGCTATTTCGCCCTGCGCCGCGAACTCTCCAAGCTGCAGCGCTGGGCGCGGACCGGGGAGTATCGCAAGGGCGGTTGGTTCGAGCATCCGTTGAGCCAGGTCGGCTTTGCCGGGCTTTCGGCGCTGATCCTGTGGCCATTCTTCGGCCTTCACTTCGGCGGCCTGGCACTGGCCGCGATCCTCACATCGGTGGTCGCCCTGCATGAGCTTGGCCATATGGCGGCGTTCCGGCTTATGGGCCACAACCGGGCACGGATGATCTTCATTCCGCTGCTCGGCGGCATCGCCATTGGCGGGCGGCCCTATGACAGCCGTTTCGAGGTCGCCTTCGTGGCGCTGATGGGCGCCGGCTTCTCCGCATTCCTGGTGCCGGTTGTGATCGCTGCCAGCACCTTTGCCGGCGCGGAAGGCCACCGGCTGGCTGCGGCCCTGCTGGCGACCCTGGCGGGCTTCGCCGCACTGTTCAACATCGCCAATCTGGTGCCGGTGTGGAAATTCGACGGCGGCCAGGTGCTGCGCCAGATCTGTCCGGGACCAGTCGGGCTGGCGCTGGCTTCCTTCTTCCTGCTCTCGGCTTTCCTGGCTGTCGGTTGGCAGGCCGGCTTTTCCTCCAACTTCCTGCTCGCGACGGGAGCGGTGTTTTCGATCCTCAGCCTGCTGACGATGAGCAGCGGGGTCAAGCCGCGTTACGAGCTGAAGCCGATCCGCACCATCGACCGGCTCGCCATGGCGGCGGCGTTGCTGGCAGTGTTCGCCATCCATGGCTATGGCGTATTGTGGGCCTCCGCCCAACTGATTTGAGCCGTACCGGGTCCGGAAGAATCAGCCGGCCTTGCGCTCGGCTTCGACAGGCAAGACCGTGGCGGGACCGAACACATCCTCGAAGGCGGATTTCAGCGCCAGGTCAAGATCGGCCATGGTCAGGGGAAGGCCGAGATCGACGAGGCTGGTGACGCCGTGGTCCTGCACGCCGCAAGGCACGATGCCGCTGAAATGGTCGAGGTCGGGCTCGACATTGATGGCGATGCCATGAAAACTCACCCAGCGCCGCAGCCGGATGCCTATGGCCGCGATCTTATCCTCCGCCAGCGAGCCGTCCGGCAGGGCAGGGCGATCCGGCCGCACCACCCAGACGCCGACCCGGTCCTCGCGGCGTTCGCCCTGCACGTTGAAGGCGGCGAGCGTGCCGATGATCCACTGTTCGAGCGCCGCGACGAAGGCGCGGACATCCTCGCGCCGCCGCTTCAGGTCAAGCATGACATAAGCGACCCGCTGGCCCGGCCCATGATAGGTGTATTCGCCGCCGCGGCCGGCTGCAAACACCGGGAAGCGGCTGGCGTCGATCAGATCCTCGCCGCGAGCGCTGGTGCCGGCCGTGTAGAGCGGCGGGTGTTCGACCAGCCAGACCATTTCGCCGGCAGCGCCGCTGCGGATCGCCTCGGCGCGCGCCTCCATGAAGGCAAGTGCTTCGGGATAGGCGGTAAGGCCGGGCTCGATCAGCCATTCGACCGGTGCTGAACAGGGGAGCGGCAGGAACGACGTGGCGATCTGGCTGCGTTCGGGCATGGCGTATCGTCTTTTCGCTTATGCATGTCGCGTCCCAAAACCGCCTCGCACCTTTGGGTGACATCAACTTGCCTTCCATATGGCGATATCAGGCGCAAACGTCCAGTTCCGGCGCTGCGTTCGGACCCTGTGGAGCATTATGCCAATCGCCTGACATTATTGCTTGCCGTGCACTTGTTTCGCCGGAAACGATTTGCTACACGCCGCGAGCCGGTCGGTTCCGGCTCTACCACGTGCGGTCGTGGCGGAATTGGTAGACGCGCAGCGTTGAGGTCGCTGTGGGGCAACCCGTGGAAGTTCGAGTCTTCTCGACCGCACCAGAATTTTACGTCTGTTTTCATACCTAGCACATTGATTTTATTACATAAATTCAATATTCGATTTTGCCGGACTTGCGCAAGCGCACCGTTTTGTGCCACTAATCGCGCCACATACCAAGCCCCGACAGGCTTTTTGTAGGTGCGTGCATGGGTCGAAATCGAACCCGGATTGATCCCGACAGATACCTGACCATCCGGCAGGGCAACTATCACTACAAGCGCCGCGTGCCGGTAACGATCGCGCATCTCGATGAACGTGCGCCGCATGTGCGCTGCTCGCTCAAGACCGACGATCGCGGCTTGGCGCGAAGCAAGCGCGACCTCCTCGAGGCAGCCGACGACGCGCTGTGGGCGTCGCTGATCACCAAGGGCGTCACCGATCCCGCCCGCCGGCGCTACGAGGCCGCGGTCAAGCGCGTCGAAGCGCTCGACTTCACGTTCCATGGTTCGGCCTATTTCGAAGAGCCCGAAGCCTTCAACGATCTCATGGATCGCATCCGCTACGTGCTGGCGAACCCCGGCCAGGAAGACCGGATTGCCGACGCGCTGCTCGGCGCCGTCGAGGTGCCGGACACCAAGGTCAGTGATGCCTTCGACATCTACTGCAATGAGATCGTCGCCGACGAGCTGATCGGCAAAAGCCAGGTGCAGAAGGACCAGTGGAAAAAGGTCAAGCGGCGCGCCGTCAACAACTTCATCAAGTTCAATGGCGACATCGCGATGGAAGAGATCGGTATCGACCATGCAAAGAAGGTCTACCGCCACTGGCTTGGTCGCATCGCGCCGAAGGAAGGATCGGCGACAGCCGGCGCCTCGTCGGGCAACCGCGACCTCGGCAACATGCGCGTGCTCTACGAGGCCTATTTCAAATACCAGGGCGATGCGCGGCGCGACAATCCGTTCGAAGGCCTCGGCTTCTCGCTGAAGAAAAAGCGCTCGCGGCCGCCGATCCCGACCGAATGGATTCGCGACACGATGATGAAGCCGGGAAACCTTGCCACGCTCAACGAAGAGGCGAGGGGCATCCTTTTGATCCTGATCGAAACCGGCGCCCGGCCGAGCGAGATCTGCAACCTTGAGCCGCACGCCATCCGGCTCACCAACAAGGTGCCGCATCTGTCGATCGAGCCGCGCGAGGATCCGGCCAATCCGCGCGAGATCAAGACGGAATCGTCGCGGCGACTGGTGCCGCTGGTCGGCGTCGCGCTTGCCGCGGCGGAGCGGCACAAGGCCGGCTTTCCGCGCTACCGCAACCGCGAGAACGAGCTGTCGGCGACGCTCAACCATTTCTTGCGGGCCAACGGGTTGCTTCCGAGCAAGGCGCACACCGTCTATTCGTTCCGGCATTCGTTCGAGGATCGGATGAAGGAAGGCGGCATCGACGACGAGCTGCGGCGGCTGTTGATGGGCCATGCGGTCGATCGCCCCAAATACGGTTCCGGCGGCTCGCTGGACTGGCGCCGGCGAGAGCTTATGAAGATTGTGCTGCCGTTCGATCAATCGATCGTGTGAGCCTGGCCTGTGCCGCGGCGAGAATGACGTGTTTCTCGACGCGCTTGTCGCGTTCGCGCTCCAGCACCCGCCAGATCGGCAGGTAAAGGTCGGCCCTTGAGCCAAGCTTCTCCATGCGCCTGGCGACGAGATCAAGGCCGGCCTCGATCTCGTCCAGCGTCACTGGTTTTCTCTTGGCGGAGCGCGACGACATGGGCTTTACGCGACCTCGACCGGCTTGCCGTCGACCAGGCGATAGAACGTGTCTGGCTTGATTCCATCCCGGCCGGCGATGCCGGCCCATGCATGCAGGATCTTGCCACTGGTCGAGCGTTCGACCAGGAACAGCGCGCAACCATCCTTGCCGCGTGCCTTGCCTTCAAAGCCCGATGCGGTGGCAGCGCCCTGCGTGCCCGATGCGGTGGCAGCGCCCTGCGTGCCCGATGCGGTGGCAGCGCCCTGGCGTCCCGATGCGGTGGCAGCGCCCTGCGTGCCCGATGCGGTGGCAGCGCCCTGATAACCTGATGCGGTGGCAGCGCCCTGCGTGCCCGATGCGGTGGCAGCGCCCTGCGTGCCCGATGCGGTGGCAGCGCCCCAGTCGCCCGATGCGGTGGCAGCGCCCTGCGTGCCCGATGCGGTGGCAGCGCTCCACCATCCCGATGCGGTGGCAGCGCCCTGCGTGCCCGATGCGGTGGCAGCGCCCTGCGTGCCCGATGCGGTGGCAGCGCCCTGATAACCAGATGCGGTGGCAGCGCCCTGCGTGCCCGATGCGGTGGCAGCGCCCTGATAACCAGATGCGGTGGCAGCGCCCCAGTCGCCCGATGCGGTGGCAGCGCCCCGGTCCTTTGTTGCCTTGACACCTTCGCCGTCGCCGGTGGCGAAGGAACCGCTGATCCATTTGGCGCGGTCGAAGACGTATTTCACCGCGGCGGCGATCAGTTCCGGCAGTTCGATCCGCATGGTCACCGTGATCTCGGCGGAAGCCACCTTGGTATCGGTCGATCCTGCTTGCCGTGCGAACGGGCCGCGCTGCTCGGTCACCGCATAGACGCTGGTCGCTGGACCGTAGTGTCCGAGCACGCCAAGCGGATGCTCGCAGGCATGAAACCCGTTCTCGCAAGCGATGATCTTGCCGCTGATCGCGTAAGGCTTGCCGATCTCATAGTGGAAGTCCCGGCACGTCATGTCGGGATTGAAGCCCTTGTAAGTGACGATCGGCGCCTCGACCTGGTCGGCGGATTCGCTGGTGGCGGCTTTCTTGGCGCGCGGCATGGTCATCCCTTCGGGTTGGAGCGGTTGGCGATTTCGAGCAGCACGTCGGCGTGGCAGGGCGCGCCGGGCTTGCACCAGCAGGCGAGGTTCTTGCCGGTCAGTTCGCTGACGTTGTCGGCGACGAACTGGCGAGTCCGCTCAAGCGCCTCGATGGTCGGATCTGAACCGACGCGCAGCAGGCCGGCAAGCAACGCCTTGTAGAGGTCGACGCAATAGGCGGCGTCGCCATGCTTGCCGACGATGAACGGATTGCCCCATGGGCCGGGGCGCGCGACGGTCACGGTGTTTTCCGGCATGCGGCAGCCCTTGGCGCGTGATAGCTGGATGCGCTGGGGAAGCGTCACAGCAGCCTCCCTTGCGGTCGCGCCGGGCGAGAGCAATCCTGGCAGGTGTGCTGCCATTCGCCGGTGACCTTGGCGAAGACGAAGCCTTCGCGGCGGGCGTCGGACACCATCACGTCGAACTCGTCGGCCAGATAGGTGCGCGTCTGGCTAGCGCCGCATTCGCAGACGATCTGCTGCAGGCCGGCATGCTTCTCGATCGCCATTATGCCCAACCCTTCAAATCGTCGGCGTCGTCAAGAACGGCGTCGATCATCTTCTCGTCGCTCACAGTCTCGACGATGAGACGAGCCAGTCGGTTCGGGTGCATGTTTCGTTTTGCCGCGTGAGGCCCTAAGGCGTTGAGCACGTCGATCGGAAACAGCACCGTGCGGCACAGTTCTTCGAGAGGTCGAGGCGCGCGCTTTGCGCGGCCGGCCGAATGCTCGAGCGCCGAGACGGTTGTTGTCTTTATCCCGATGCGCGCCGCGATCTCCGCCGTCGAGACACCCTGCCTGCGAAGCGCCAGCACGGCATCTGTCCGGCTCGGGTAGCCAAGTGTTTCTATTCGAACGCCCATCAGCGCAGCTCCGGCATGCCGTTGTGTTCGACGCCGTCGAGCATGCGGCCGGCGGCTTTCTTGCCGACCTTGAACATGTGCATCGCGTGGTTGCCGGTGGTGAAGGCGTGAGTGGCGCGCTTCGATAGGTTCCTCGACCATTGATCGAGATCGAAGCGCTCGCCGTCGGCATGCATGATGCACTGACCTATGCGGCAGCGGCGGATCGCCTCGGGGTCGCGTTCCGGCGGCGGGTCGAAGTACCTGTCGCTCTGCCCGTCATCCATGGCGCAGATCGGCACCCACTCTCCCCACTGCTTGAAGAAGAACGGCACATCGGCGGCGGCGCACTGGTCGCGGATCGAGCGCGCCCATGCGGGATGCATCGGGCGCGCATCTGGGCCGCTCTCACCGCCGACGATGATCCAGTCGAGGCGAAGTGCGTGTTCAAACGGAGATTCCTCTTCCGTCCGGTGTCCGTCGACGAACCAGGTGCCGCGCAGCGCATCGATGTTGGGGAAGCCCCATCGCTGCTTGTCGACCGGTGGCCGCAGGCGCGTGAAATCGATCGGCCCCAGCAGCGGTTCGGCGGAGACGAAGCGGATGGCCGCCGGCGTTGCCAGCAGCTCGGGAATGCGCTCGTCGGCCTCCTGCTGGCGCTCGGCGGAGACGCCGAGCCAGACGTTGGCAAGCGGCCATGTCCAGGTCATGGCCTTGGCGTTGCCGTCCTCGGTCCAGAGATCGTCGTTGTCGGTGTCGACCAGGCCGAGCTTTTCGAGGAACGGCTCGCAGGCCGCACGCACCTGGTCCTCGCGCGTTTCGCCGGTCGCCTCGGCCGGGATGTCGATGGCATCGCCGCCCGGCCATGCCAGGCGATGCGCCGGCGCTGGCTGCCAGCGTTCGAGCATGTACTCCCGCATCCTCGTTGCGCGCTTGGTCAACACCTGGAAGGTGTGCTGCGGCGCCAGCGCCATGATGGCGAAGACCTTGTCGATCCACTCGTCGGGCACGTCCTCGTGGAAGAGGTCGCCCATGGAGTTGACGAAGATTTTTCGCGGGGTGCGCCAGGTCAGCGGCTCCATCAGGATGTGTTCGGGCGCCATGGCCAGCTTGCCGGTCCAGACGGTGTTGCCGTTCACCTTCTTGGTGGTGCCGGCATAGTGCTTCGCGCCGCCCATCGCCTCGATGCGGCCGGCCATCCGCATGGCGTAGCAATGCGTGCAGCCGGGCGAGAGGATGGAACAGCCGACGATTGGGTTCCACGTCGCGTCGGTCCATTCGATGGCGGATTTGTCAGCCACGGGCGTCGTCCTTCAACTTGAAGCCATGCTTGGATGTGCACGCGCCGCTCACGATCCGCGCTTCGGCTTCCGCCATCCGCTTCTCATGGTCGCCGCCGCGCTCCATCGCCTCGATGCGCTCAATGAGACCGGTGAAGTCGAAAGGCGTATGCGCAACTTCCTCCAGCGCGGCGATGCGGCTTTCAAAGCTGCGCATCGTTCCGTGCAAGGCGTCGTGGATTAGCTGCTCAATCTGCTTGCGCCGTTCCAGCGGGTCGATGCTTTCGCCGAGCAGCCGGTAGATTTCAGCGGCGACGGCCGGAGCGGAAATGCCCATCAGCGCATCCCCCAGATGATCAGCCCGGCGCCAATAGCCACCACGGCGGCGATGGAGACGGCGAGGATGCGGCGCGCCAGGCGGCCGTCGCTCCGGTCGGAGCAGTCCTCGCCGCACATGCATTCGGGCCAGAGCTGGCAGACGATGTGCGGCTTGCCGCCCGGCTCGCAGATGCGGTCGTAACCCTTGGCCACATGGTCGAGCGGCGCGCTCATGACGGCAGGCACCAGACCGTGACGAACACCCAGGCGAAGACGAGCGACGTCGTCAGGGCGATGTCGATGCGCAGGTCCCGCGAAATGAAATGGCAGGCGCGATCGAGCATCGCGTCGGCGCCGTCCAGTTCGGCCAGGATCTGCGATGGCTTCTGGCCGGCATAAAGCTGGCGGGAAATCCACGCTTCCATCTCGGGCGACTGGCCGGCCACCGCGATCAGACGTTCGGCGACGTTCTTCATGGCCGTCAGCTCTGCTGGCGGACGGCGCGCGACTTGGCGAGGTCGCAGGCGTCCGGCGCGTATTGGTCGATCTCGGCGCGGGTGAAGTCGGTGTGTTCGGCCAGCACGTCCTTGGTGACGGCAGTGCCGTTCATGCCGAGTTCGAGCACGCGATCGGCCATGCGCTCGACGATGCTTTGGTTGATGACGGGGGAATTCGACAGCGTGCCGATGGGCGGTTGCTGGTAGGTGATCATGCTGGCCTCCGTTCGCCAATGTTGCGTGGAGGCGGATATTCGCGATATTCGCAAAAAGCGTCAAGTCCGAAAATCGCGATAATCGCGAATTTTTATGCAGAGCTTTGTGAAGGGCGCGAACGCAATGGTTAGCGGCGGCGCCGTTTTCCTGCTGCGCGGCCCCAAATTGCGATGGCTTTGGTCAGCAACGAGACCATCTCTTTCTGGTCGGTCTCATCCATATCGGCCAACAACGGCCGCAGCATTTCGGCCAGACGCAGGGCTGGGTCCGGTTCGAGGCTACGCTCAAGTCTTTCGGTGATCTCGCGGTTCAAGCTGTTGCGCCCTTTCACCGCCTGCAATTGCTCCCTTAACGCGGGCGGCAGGCGAAGATGGAAGCTCGGCGGTTCGGGCTGTGACATGACAGCCTTATCGCCGAAACTCGGCGGCACCGAAATCGTTCCAGTTTCAATGAGAAAGTGCAAAAAGTGGTACCACTTTTCCCCACTAATCACACGGCATTGTTACAGGTTGAGATATCCCGTTAACGCATACCAAAGATTGGTGCTATGCAATTAGGCATGGAACCTGTGTTGACAGGCCGCAAGGAAATAGTTCCTAATTCGTGGACCGCGCCGGGGTGGTGAGAATGATCCAGTACATGTCGCGTCAAAAGACGCGGAGCGAGGAAATCCTTGAGAGATTGCTGGCAATGGCTTCTGGCCAGCCAAACGATCCGGCAGGCCGGATCGAACGCGACGCCGCGTCAATCGCGAACGCTATGGCGTCGATTCACGGTGGACGGTGGCAGGTTCTGATTGACCATCAGGCTGGTTACGTGACGGTTCTTCGGCACTGACCCGCCGCAACTGCTGAATCATCGAGAGCAGTGTCTCGACATTGGTTGGGCTCAGCCCTTCGATGCGCTCGAGCATATTCTGTATTTCGGCTGCGTCGCGAATCGGCCCGGCTGGTGCGCCTGCGTCGTTGAAGAACTGACGTATCCGTTCGAACTCGTGCGCCTGGATCGCGCGCGTCTCCTTGCCGGGATCGGTGTTGGTCATGCGCGTCACCGCGTCGGGCTTCACGCCAAGGAACTTGGCCAGCTGACCCTTGGTGCCATGCGGACGGCGGGCAAGCTCGTGCTGCAGGTAGATGCGAAGTTCGTATTGCGGATCACTCATGACACGATATTCGCGATTGCCGCGAATTTTCCTATCGCGAACTTCGCGAAAATAGCTTGACATAAAATCGCGATAATCGCAAATATCGCGATTATGAGCGAAGCACATCTTGATCCGGCCAAATCAATCATCGCCAAGATCGGCATCGATAACGTTGCCCGGGTCACCGGCAAACACGTCTCGCGGGTGTATCGCTGGATGTCGCCAAAAGAGCGCGGTGGCACTGGCGGGCTCATCCCCCAGGCGGCCCAGCCGGTGATCCTGCAGTTTGCCGTCGAGAATGGCATCGACCTTTCGCCTGCCGATTTCTTTCCGGTTGCGGAGAAGGCGGCATGAAACAGCGCCTCGCCAATCCCGTCATCGCCGACCGTGGCGCCCGCCTTGCCGGCATCGGCATCCCACGGCGCGAGTTGCGGCCCGACATTTTCGGGGTTGCCGCATGAAACAGCGCCTCTCCTACAACCCTT
>NZ_RZOL01000212.1:0-10362 GCF_004022985.1 Mesorhizobium sp. M7A.F.Ca.ET.027.02.1.1
ATGCCGCACTGGACCTCGTCGTAGATCAACAGCAGGCCGTGCTGTTCGCACAATTGCCTGAGCCGCTTCAGCGACTGCGTCGGCACCGGGCGGATACCGCCCTCGCCCTGCACCGGCTCGATCAGGATCGCGGCCGTCTCCGGCGTGATCGCCTTTTCGGCGGCGTCGATATCGTCGAAGCCGACCTGATCGAAACCTTCGACCTTAGGGCCGAAGCCTTCGAGATATTTGTACTGGCCGCCAGCCGCGATGGTCGCCAGCGTGCGGCCATGGAAGGCGCCCTCAAAGGTGATGACGCGGAAGCGCTCGGGATTTCCTTTGACGAAATGGCAGCGCCGCGCCGTCTTGATCGCGCATTCCAGCGCCTCGGCGCCGGAATTGGTGAAGAACACCTTGTCGGCGAAGGTGGCGTCGGCCAGCCGCTCGCCAAGCCGGCTCTGCCCCGGAATCTCATAGAGGTTGGAAACATGCCAGAGCTTGGCGGCCTGCTCGGTGAGTGCGGCGACCAGATGCGGATGGCTGTGGCCCAGCGAATTGACGGCGATGCCGCCGGCGAAATCGAGATATCGCTCGCCCTTGTCGGTAACCAGCCAGGCGCCTTCCCCGTGGTCGAAGGCCAGGGGTGCGCGAGCAAAGGTCTCGTAAAGCGCCGAACCGCTCATTATATGCGTCTCCGGTACCGGAAAATCAAAAAAGCCGCCAAAGCGGCGGCCTGTGCGGCTTATCCCGTTTTTCGGCCATGAAGTCAACGAAAACGTCGCGTAGTGGCGCGCGGCAAGCCCTCCGACGGGACGCCGGCTCATCAGCGACCGGGCAAGTTGGGGAAAACCGAAAAAACCGATTCGTGTTGCACTTGGGACTCTTGTCACCGAGTCAGCGCATAGAGTAGTTGTAGTTGAGAAATAACTAGATTTCGTGCGGCGGACCTAATCACCAGATATATGTGGTGTCTGCCCTGGCAAATGTTGCCGGGTCGGGAGAAGGATTCCGATTGCCGCACGCTTAGAGGAGCGCGGTCTCATGAACTGGACTGACGAGCGGGTAGAACTCTTGAGAAAACTGTGGTCGGAGGGTCTGAGCGCAAGCCAGATTGCTGCGCAGCTTGGAGGGGTCAGCCGCAACGCGGTCATCGGGAAGGTGCATCGGCTGAAACTGTCGGGCCGCGGACGCTCGACCGCCACACCGGCACGCCAGAAGAAGGCAGCGCAAGGATCGACCGTCCAGAAATCGGTATCACGCGCTGCAACCACGGCACGCCATGTCACGACATCGATCGGCGCGACCGCCTTGCAGACGCAGTTCGACGCCGAACCCGTGGCACGCCATTACATCCGTCCGGTCGAGAATGTCGTGCTGCCGATCTCGCGGCATCTGCAGCTGGTCGAGCTGACCGAGCGAACCTGCAAATGGCCGAACGGTGACCCGCTTTCAGAGGACTTCCATTTCTGCGGCAACGAAGCCGCCGAAACCGGACCCTACTGCAAATATCACGCCCGCGTGGCGTTCCAGCCGGCATCGGAGCGGCGGCGGAGTCGCTGAGCGAATAGCGAATAGCGAATAGCGAATAGCGAATAGCGAATAGCGAATAGCGAATAGCGAATAGCGAATAGCGAATAGCGAATAGAAACGGCTTGCCTTCCGTAACAGGAAGCAAGCCGTTTTTGTGTTCGCTATTCGCTACTCCCTATTCGCTCTCTTCTCACAGCCAACCGTTCTTCCTGAACCGCCAGTAGAGAAACGTGCAGATGAGCGCGATAGCGCCCAGCACCACCGGATAGCCGTATTCCATCTTCAGTTCCGGCATACTGTCGAAGTTCATGCCGTAGATGCCGGCGAGCGCCGTGGGCACCGCCAGGATCGCGGCCCAGGAGGCGAGTTTCTTGGTGTTCGCCGTTTCCTGACTCTGGCCGACCAGGAGGCTGGCCTCGAAAGCGAACGCCAGCACTTCGCGCAGGCTGTCGATCTTCTCCTGGACGGTGCGGATGTGGTCGGTCACGTCGCGGAACAGCGGGTGCATGGCGGTATGTATCTGCGGCAGCTCGGCGCTGGTCAGCCGTCGGCAGACTTCGACCAGCGGAAGCGCGGCATTGCGCAGGCGCAGGAGATCGCGGCGCAGCATATAGAGCCGTTCGATGTCGGGAGCGGTCATTGGCTTCAGCAGAACCTTGTCCTCGATCGCCTCGACTTCGTCCTCGATCTGCTCGAGCACCGGCATGTAATTGTCGACGATGAAATCGAGAATGGCATAGAGGACGAAATCCTCACCCTTGGCCAGCGAATGCGGGCAGCTTTCCCAGTGCTGACGAACGGCGGCATAGGACGTCGAGGGACCGTGCCTGACGCTGACGATGTAGCCTGAGCCGACGAACAAATGGGTCTCGCCGAAGGTGACCCGGCCGTCGATCAGCTGTGCGGTGCGGGCGACGATGAACAAGGCGTCGCCATATTGCTCGATCTTCGGCCGCTGGTGCGGGTGCTCGGCATCCTCGATCGCCAGTTCATGCAGGTGAAACTGCGCCTGGACGCGCAGCAACAGGTTACGGTCGGGCTCCAGCAGGCCGATCCAGACGACATGGCCGGATTTTTTTGCCCATTCGCCGGCTTCCTCGATGGGAATGTCGGCGATGCGGCGCCCGGCCGTGTAAACGCCGCAAGCGACAATGCCGGATATCGACGCAGGCGCCGGGGTCAGGTTCCGAACATTTTCCATCACGACCTCCCGGAGCAAATCCACGGACGAGGATAGAGGCAAGGCCCGGAAAGCTTAGCGTAAATCGGATGGCGGTTCGAGAGGCGCGTTCACTTCACCGGCTGCGTCTCGGAAAGGCTGATCTTGTCGGTCTTGTCGCCCTTGGGCCGCTCAGCCGGCAACTGATCGCCGGTGACGATGTAGTAGATGGTCTCGGCTATGTTGGTGGCGTGATCACCGATACGCTCGATGTTCTTGGCGCAAAACAGCAGATGCGTGCAGGGCGTGATGTTGCGCGGATCTTCCATCATGTAGGTCAGCAATTCGCGAAACAGCGATGTGTACATGGCGTCGATCTGGTCGTCACGATCGCGCACGAAGCCGATTTTCTCCACCGAGCGAGACGCGTAGACGTCGAGCACTTCCTTGAGCTGGGTCAACGCCAGGTTGGACAGGGCCTCGAGGCCTCGGAAAAGGCTGGTCGGCTGGCGTCCGTCGGTGACGGCGACCACCCGCTTGGCAACGTTCTTGGCGAGATC
Source organism: Mesorhizobium sp. M7A.F.Ca.ET.027.02.1.1 (assembly GCF_004022985.1). Lineage (NCBI taxonomy): Bacteria > Pseudomonadati > Pseudomonadota > Alphaproteobacteria > Hyphomicrobiales > Phyllobacteriaceae > Mesorhizobium > Mesorhizobium sp. M7A.F.Ca.ET.027.02.1.1. The sequence goes on from NZ_RZOL01000212.1 coordinate 3,229, forward strand.
GCCAACCCGTTCGAGGTCGGCGGAGATGCGAATGGTCCCGACGATCTCGCGCAAATCCGACGCCATCGGCTGACGCTTGGCGATGATGATGATCGCCTTGTCGTCGATTTCGCGCTGGCCCTCGTCCAGTACGGTATCGTCGCGGATGACCTTCTGGGCAAGGCCTGGGTCGGCATTGACGAGAGCGGTGACCGCCTGCTCGACCATGCGCTCGGCATGGCCTCCCATCGCGGCGATGCGCTTCGACAGATATTTCAACTCCTCGTCATAAGCGCTGACGATGTGCACGGACTGCATGGCAAAATGCCTTCCCACGGGGTGTTTTGATTTTGAGTCGTTTCCTCGAATCCCCGCTGATACGCTAGCCGGATGACAGAAAAGAAACAGTCCCCTTGAATTAGGGCGATATCAGTGCGTCGGCAAATGAACCGAGAATGCCGCGCCGTTGCCGACTTCGGACTTGATCGAAAGCCGGGCGTTGTGGCGCGTCAGTATATGCTTGACGATCGACAGGCCGAGGCCGGTACCCTTCTGGGTCCGGCTGGTCTCGACGTCGACGCGGTAGAAGCGCTCGGTAATGCGCGGAATGTGCTCCTCGGGAATGCCAGGGCCAAAGTCCCTGATCGTCACGTCGATGCCCGGTTCTGATCCGGCGTCGCTATGGGCTATGGATACAACCACGCGCCCACCCGACTGCCCGTATTTGCAGGCGTTTTCCAAGAGGTTCTCGAAAACCTGGAAAAGCTCATCGCGATCGCCAGGCACATGAAGCGGCCCATCGGCGTAGTGCCGCTCGATGGCAACGGCGTTTTCGCTGGCCAGCGGTCCGAGCGAGTCGATGACGCTGTCGACTGTCTGCCGCAGATCCACCTCGGTTCCCGGCTTCAGATAGGGTTTCATCTCGAGCCGCGACAGCGACAACAAATCGTCGATCAGACGCGCCATGCGACCGGTCTGGCTCTGCATGATCTGCAGAAACTGGTCGCGCGCCGCCGCGTCGTTGCGGGCTGGCCCGCGCAGCGTTTCGATAAAGCCGGCGATGGAGGCGAGCGGCGTGCGCAGTTCATGGCTGGCATTGGCAATGAAATCGGCGCGCATACGGTCGATCCTGCGTGCTTCGCTCTGGTCCTTGAACACCAGCACATAGAGATCGGTGGCGTGACCGACCGAGGACACACTCACCCGGTAGGCCCGTTCGACCGGCAGCTTCTCCATGTAGTCGACGACATCGGAGGCGATATCGCCTGATAGCACGCCGTCCAGCAGGGTCTGCATCTCCGGCGCCCGGAATTTCAACGACAGCGACATGCCTGGCGCGATGCCACCGAAGGCGGCGAAGGCGGCGGCGTTGGCATGGACGATGGTGGCGGTCCGATCGAAGATGATCAGCGGATCGGCGACGGCGGCGGCCAGATATTCACCAGAGAGCCGCTGCAGGCCGATGGCCTCGATGGCAGCGCCGCTGCCGGTGGATTGGCGCGCGCCAGTGGCCGGCAGTATGGCCGCTGCAAGCAGCAACAGCAGCGCCGCGAGGACGACATAGGCTGAAATCCCGGCCAAGGCATAGACGGCGACGACCGCGGTGACGCCGGCCGCAAGCAGCCAGCGGCTATGCCACAGCCGTGCGGCCATGGTTTGCGTCATGCCTCTCTGCTCTGTGTCCAGGTCAGCCATTCGCTCGTGGACCTGCCCCCATGTCTTCGCACCCGGTCGCACGGTGGCGGAAAACTTCCACTAGACCGCTTGCCGCATGACCCCGAAAATCGGGATCGATTTTCGGAAAGGATCATGCGCAAATCAAAAGTGCTACAGCGTCCTTTGCGCATCCAAACGGACGCGCGACGCTGTAGTGGCTCCCCATAGCATGAGTCCGGAAGCTGGAAAGGGTTCGTCTCGATGAAAAAAGCCAAAGAAAGTCCCGCCGCGCCAACTTCGGGGCCGCTGAAGATCAGGATCGGTGGCAAGGAGAGGGAGTTCGACATCGAGAATCCCGTGCTTCCCGACTGGGTCGAGGACAACAAGCTGACCGCTGGCGGCTATCCCTACGACAAGAAGATGAAAAGCGACGAGTATGACGAGATACTCGAGAAGCTGCAGATCGAGCTGGTCAAGGCGCAGGCTTGGCTGCAGTCGACCGGCAAACGGGTGATGGCGCTGTTCGAGGGCCGCGACGCTGCCGGCAAGGGCGGCACGATCTTCGTGGTGCGCCAGTACCTCAATCCGCGCACGGCACGCAACGTGGCGCTGACCAAGCCGACCCCGACCGAGCTTGGGCAATGGTACTACCAGCGCTATGTCGACCACTTCCCGACTTCAGGCGAATTCGTCACCTTCGACCGCTCCTGGTACAACCGCGCCGGTGTCGAGCCGGTGATGGGTTTCTGCACCCCGCAGCAGCACGAGCAGTTTCTCGACGAGACACCGCATTTCGAGCGGATGATCTCCAACGAGGGCATCCACTTCTTCAAATTCTGGCTGAACATCGGCCGGGAAACGCAGCTCGAGCGCTTCCATGACCGTCGCTACAGCCCGCTGAAGAGCTGGAAGTTTTCGCCCATCGACGTTGCAGGCATCACCAAGTGGGACGACTACACCAAGGTGCGCGACACCATGTTCGAGCGCACCCACAAGGAATTCGCGCCGTGGATCATCGTACGGGCCAATGACAAGCGGCGCGCGCGGCTGGCGATCATGCGGCGCATCCTGTCGTCTCTGCCCTATGAGGGGCGCGATCTCGAAATCATCGGCAAGGAAGATAAGAAGATCATCGGCGAAGGGCCGTCATTCCTCGGCAAGCAGGATTGACGCTTCCGCGCCGCGCGGCCTTGGCCGCGCGGCGCGGAACTTGAGGCTTTCGCTCAGGCCGCGAGCCGGGCGATGCGTTGCAATCGCCGCAGCGTGGTGTCGTCCTGCAGCGCCTGCTGGAAAAGCGAAATCTCCTGATCGATGCGGTCGCAGAGGGCCTCGGTGTTCCCTTTCAGCAGGCCGCGCGTCTGCAGCAAGGCGGCGACCGGCTTCTTGACGAGCTGTCTTGCCCGGCCGAGGGCCGCCTCCTCGACGGTGCCTCCCGGCACGATCTCCGCGACCAGGCCGAGCGCCCTGGCGTCCTCGGCGCGAAGCGTGTCGCCGAGGCAGAAGAAGCGGAAGGCACCGGCATAGCCGAGCTTCTGCGGCGCCAGGATGCTGGTCGCCGCGTCCGGCACCAGGCCGAAATCGACGAACGGCACCCTGAACGTGCTCTCATCGGACGCGATCACCATGTCGCAATGGAACAGGATGGTGCAGCCGACACCGACGGCATCGCCGTCGACGCAGGCAAGGATGGGCTTGGGAAACGTCGCCAGCGTGCGGAACAGGTCGGTGACGGCGGCAATCAGTTTCTGGTGCTTGGTGGCGTCGAGGAATTCGGAGAAGTCGCCGCCCAGACAGAAACAGCCTGCCAGGCCGCGCAGCACGACGACGCGAACCTCCTCATTGTCGGCGGCTTCATGGAAGGTCCTTGCCAGGCTTTCATAGGCTCTCCTGTCCAGCACCGGCCGGCCGTCGCTCGACGACACGGTGACGACCAGCGTGTGGTTGCGAAGTTCAGGTTGCGGGTGTGTGCTCATGGCTGTCTCCGATCTCATGACGCACGCCTTTGCCCGAGCATGTCAGGATATCCCCTGGCCAGCACGGGAGCAAAATGATTGCGGCGCGACCGCACCACATCGAGGGTGTGTTCGTTGAAGGTCAGCAAGGTGGCGACGACCTGCTGGTTGCCATAGGTGCGCTGATAGCCCAGCGGGGTCGCCAGGAAATGCAGTTGCAAGGCGCGCAGCACCCACATCGGCTCGAACTCGATGATCACCTTGTCGACGCCGCGCTTCAGCCCCCACTCGACGAAACCGGCAATCAGTTCGGTGCCGACGGTCGAAACGCCGCGACGGCCGTCACGAAAACCGGGAGCCACCGCGTAGCGGGTCAATTCCCAGATGTTTGGACCCGATGGCGGCGTTCCTTCGGAAAGATCGGTCAAGACCTCGGTCAGCAGATGTGGCCGCGTCGTCGGCAACATCCTCTGATAACCCGCCACTTCACCGCCCCTGATGACGATCTGATGGACCGCCTCGTCGTGATCGAACTGGTCAAGTTCGAGCCCGTCGGGACGCCTGAGGTCATCCCACCCCATCTCTTCGACGAATATCTTGTAGCGCAACCGATGGACGGCCTCCCAAAGGTCGGGACGTTCCATCAATTCCTGGGTTGTAAGGGAAAAAAGCATTCCGCCGTCTCCTGCGTTCAGAGGAAGATACGGCCGTGCTTTGATGAGAAAATTGCGTGATCGCGTAGGCAAAAATTCCAGGTCGGCACGGCCGACCTAACTAATGTAGCCGCGCCGTATCGCTTCCGCGACGGCCTGCACCCTGTTGACGGCACCTAGTTTGCTTTTGGCGTTAAGAAGATGTTTCTCCGAGGTGTGTTCGGAAATGCCGAGGATTTGCGAAATCTCCCATTCGGACTTGCCGACGGCGGCCCATTGCAGGCATTCGCGCTCGCGCGGCGTCAGCACGATATGATCGATGGTGTTGCTCGCCATGGTGTGGAGTTGCATGGCGCGGCCAACCGCATAGGTCGAGACCAGCGACACCTGGCCAAATTCGGCGGCGGACAATTCCACAGCCTCGCCGCCGAGCGACACCATGACGATCTGGCCGTCAAGCGTGATCAACGGAAAGGCCAACCCATCACGCAATTTGAAGGCGCCGGCATCGCCCATCACCTCGCCGCTGCTCTTGTCTATGCGGATGCCCTGCGACGCCTCGTGCCACTGGAAGGGCGCCTGCAACTGTTTCATGTGGCTGACGACCGGGTCGTGGTCGACATAGTTGCGCGCGACATAGCGCTCCAGCCACTCGCCCGGCCAATCGCAGAGAAGCACATGCTGCTTTTGCTGGCCGGCCGGCGTGCCTGGCTGCGGTACAGTTCCCGCCATCAGTGCGGTGAGGCCGAAATCCGATGTTATGCCCAGCAGCCTTTCACAGACCGCCGCCGCCGTCGCGGCGTGCTGCAGTTGGTCTATGTATTCCAGCGTGCGATCGAACTGACCCATCGCAACATCAACCCCATGTTGCCTCGTGCATTGCGGCCAATGATGCGTGCCTGATTTACACTTCGCCACCGACCACGGATTGCAAATCGCATACTTATTTTGTGGCTCCCTCTCACGAGGCGACCGAAGCTGATTTGCAAACCGGCTAAATCATATCCTGAAATCGGCGGGTTGAAATCAAAAACCATTGTGCCTGTACCATTTTCGTACCAAAACCGGTGCGAGCACGACTGTGGCGGAGTTTTATCTTGGCGTTCCGGTGGAGGTCCTTCGCCCTTGCGATGCTGATCGGCTTGCTGTCGTTCGCCGACGGCGCGCGCGCCGCGGCGCCTCAGGTTCCGGTGCTGTGGGATGCCAAGGAGCGGCTGCCCAAGCCAGACCTTTCGACGCTGCCCCGGCTGAGGTTCCTGACCACCACGGACTTCCCGCCCTTCAACTTCCTTGACGGCGCGGGAAAGCTGTCCGGCTTCCATATCGATCTGGCACGCGCCATCTGCGCCGAGCTTGGCATTGTCGAAAAATGCCAGATCCAGGCCCTGCCCTGGGCCGAGCTGGAAGGCGCACTGCGGAAAGGCGAAGGCGAGGCGATCATCGCCGGCATCGCCGCAACACCGGAATCGCGCGCGACCTACGCCTTCTCACGCTCCTATCTGCAGTTTCCAGCGCGCTTCATCATGCCGAAAGGCAAGGCGCTGACCGAGCCCATCTTTGACAAATTGCACGGCAAGCGTGTCGGCGTAATATCAGGCTCGGCGCATGGACGCATGCTGCGCGACTATTTCAACACGGTTCAGGTCGTCCCTTTCGACAGGCCGGAGGACCTCTATGCCGATCTCAAGGCCGGCAAGGTCGACGCCGCCTTCGGCGACGGCATGCGCCTGGCCTTCTGGCTGGGCGGCTCGGACGCGGCGGGCTGCTGCCGCTTTGCCGGCGGGCCCTATCTGGCGCCTGAATATCTGGGCTCGGGCATGGCCATTGCCACCAAAGCGGACAATCCGGCGCTGGCCGCCGCGATCGATTACGCGCTGCAGGAGATGTCGATGAAAGGCACGTTCGCCGAATTTTATCTGCGCTATTTCCCGGTCAGCTTTTTTTGATCCGGTTCCGGTCAGCTTTGCCGGCCTGACCTGAATCTCAACAGCGTCCGGCCAAGGACTTCAGGTCAGCGTGCGCAGCCTCGCCTTGGCCGCGCGGCCGATGGCAGCAACCGTCAGCGTGTCGAGATCGAGCTGACGCCGGATCAGCTGCAGCACCCGTACCTCTTCCATGCGCATTTCGAGGTCAACGGCGGCAACCTCGAAGGCAGCGGCATAGGCGGTGTCGCGCAGCCGCTCAGGCAAGACCTCGGCGACTTCAGCCAGCACACCCTCCAGCCCGTCCTTTTCGTGCAGGCGCTTCTGGCAGTCCTGGGCAACGCCGACCAGCCTGTCGTGGTTGAAGTCCTCGAACACCGGCCAGGAGCGGACGACCTCGCCGATCCGCGCCAGTTCGACATCGGTCATGTCGCGGTCGGAGGCCGAGGTGATGACCATCAGATAGATCAGGGCTTCATGGGGTGTCGGCAATTTTTTCTCCTTGAACCGGGCCTCGAAGTTAGGAACGCCCATTCTGCACCGCAAGGAAAAAGCGCCGCACGCGTTGACGCTCCGGCGCTGCACGCCTAGAGACCGGTTGAAAAAGCCTTGCCGCGGCCCGTCTTCGGGCCGGCAAATGATTTGGAAAACTGTGACATGACGGGATCAAACATCATCGATCTCAACCCCGAGCTGCTGGCGGCTGCGACCGAAAGCAAGGCGTGGCCGTTCGAAGAGGCCAAAAAGATCATCGAGCGCTACAAAAGCGCCGACTTCCCGCAAACAATCCTGTTCGAGACCGGTTACGGACCGTCCGGCCTGCCGCATATCGGCACGTTCGGCGAGGTGGCGCGCACCTCGATGGTGCGCCATGCCTTCCGTGTCCTGACGCAGGATAAGGTCGCGACCAAGCTGCTGTGCTTTTCCGACGATATGGACGGCATGCGCAAGATACCCGACAGCGTGCCGGAC
>NZ_RZOL01000213.1:0-10331 GCF_004022985.1 Mesorhizobium sp. M7A.F.Ca.ET.027.02.1.1
CTCTGGTCGGGGCCGCGCTCCTCCCACGGCTTCAGGATGGCGAATTCGACCGCCGAATTCGACTGCGCCGCACTGGTCAGGAAATTCAGGCCGCTGATCGAGCCGACAATCTCGACGCCGGGCGTCGCCTGCAGGATGTCGCGCGCCTTCTGCGCCACCGCGTCGGTGCGTTCCAGCGACGCGCCGTCGGGCAACTGGATGACGACGAAGAAATAGCCCTGGTCCTCGACCGGAAGGAAGGTCGAGGGCAGGCGCTGCCAGACGAAGTAGGTGGCGACCAGGCCGGCCGCGAACAGGCCGAGCATGATCCAGCGCAAGCGGATGAGAATGCGTACGCCATTGGCGTAGGCGTGCGACAGCCTGTCGAAGCCGGTGTTGAACCAGCGGAACGGAGCGAACTGCGTCTCGCCGCGATGCCGCAGGAAGGCCGCGCTGAGCGCGGGACTGAGCGTCAGCGAGTTGAAGGCCGAGATGCCGACGGAAATCGCCACCGTCAGCGCGAACTGGTTGTAGAGCTTGCCGGAGACGCCGGGAATGAAGGCGACCGGCACGAACACCGCCATCAGCACCGCGGTGGTGGCGATGATCGGTCCGGTGACCTCGCGCATTGCGGCCTTGGTCGCCGCAAGCGGCTTGAGTCCGGCCTCCAGCTGTCGTTCGACATTCTCAACCACGACGATGGCGTCGTCGACGACGAGGCCGATCGCCAGCACCATGCCGAGCAGGGAGAGCATGTTGAGCGAGAAGCCGAGCATCTCCATGACGACCAGCGTCGCCACCAGCGACACCGGAATGGCAATGGTCGGGATGATCGTCGTGCGCCAGCTTTGCAGGAAGAGGAACACCACGGCGACGACCAGCACCAGCGCTTCGCCGAGCGTGATCAGCACGTCATGCATCGACGCCGAGACGAAGCGCGTCGTGTCGTAGTGCATTGCATAGGACACGCCCTTCGGGAAGCGGCCCGACAGCTCCTGCATCTTGTCCTTGACGCGCTGCTGCAGATCGAGCGCGTTGGAGCCGGGCATCTGGTAGACGGCGAGCACCACGGTCGGGTCCTTGCCGAAGAAGGCCGACGACGAATATTGCAGTGCGCCGAGCTCGATGCGGGCGACGTCGCGCAGCCTGACCAGCGAGCCGGTGTCGGTGTTGGCGCGCACGACGATGTCGCCGAATTCCTTTGGATCGCTCAACCGGCCGACGGCGTTGACCTGCATCTCGAAGGCGGTGCCGGCGGGTGCCGGCGATTGGCCGATCTTGCCGGCCGCCACCTGGACATTCTGCTCGGCGATGGCGTTCTGCACATCGACCGCGGTGATGCCGAGATTGGCGAGCTTGTCGGGATCGAGCCAGACGCGCATCGAATAGCGCCGCTCGCCGAAGATCTGCACATCGCCGACGCCGGGCAGGCGCTTCAGCGGATCGACCACCTGCAGATAGGCAAGGTTGCTCAGCGCCACCGGATCGACCGAACTGTCGGGCGAAGTCAGGTTGACGATGAGGACGAAGTTCGGGTTCTGCTTCTTGATCGTCACGCCGCCCTGGTTGACGATCGCCGGCAGCGACGAGGCGGCCTGCGAGACGCGGTTCTGCACGTCGACGGCGGCGGTGCTCAGCGAATAGCCGACATCGAAGGTGATGGTGATGGTCGAGGAGCCGTCATTGGAGCTCGTCGACGACATGTAGGTCATCCCCTGCACGCCGTTGATCTGCTGCTCCAGCGGCGTTGTCACCGTATCGGCCACCACTTGCGCGCTGGCGCCTGGATAGTGGGCGCTGACCACGACCTGCGGCGGTGTGATGTCGGGAAACTGCGAGACGGGCAGCAGGAAATAACAAATCGACCCGGCGAGCACCATGATGATGGCGATCGCCGAGGCGAAGATCGGACGGTGGATGAAAAAGTTTACCACGAGACGCAAGCCTCCCCGGCTGCTCTTGCCCGCCCGAAGGCGCTGGCGACGCTGGACAGTCTTTGACCGCGCTTGTCACCGAGGTCGTCCCGCGAATGCAGCAACGGCACCTCGTTGCGCTGCGCATAGGCAAGCGAGCGCAGCATCGTCTCGAAGGCGCGCGGGTCGACGCCATCGGCTCTCATGACCAGCCGGATCATCGGATCCCGGACGGCCTCATCTATGGTAAGATCGCGGCGCTGTGGCATTGGCCGGCTCCTTGTCTGTCGATTCGCAGCACGTGCTCGCGAACCGTTTTCATCTTTTCACCGGCCGAGGCCGCATGATCGGCAGTTTCTTGTCCCTCTCGTCGGCAGGGCCAGTTCACGGCCTTGTTATTGACGGTGGACGATATAGGTGTTACCAGTAAGTAACATTCTGGAAGTTACAGACCGGTAACACCCTAGTCAAGAGGTGGCCGAGGGTTTTTTGGAAACGAAAGGAGATCATGATGACAGACGGCATCGTGGAGCGCTCTCGTCCCCGGGATCGGATCCTGGAGACGGCACGCGACATGTTCCACAAGCATGGCATCAAGGGTGTCGGCGTCGACGCCATCACCGAAGCTGCCGGCACGAACAAGATGACGCTCTATCGTCACTTCGAATCCAAGGACGAACTGATCGTCGAATGCCTGCGCGCCAATGCGGCCAAGGCGGGCGCTATGTGGGATGCGTTCGAGGCCGAATTTCCTGGTGACAAGCTTGCCCAACTGCATGCCTGGGTTCGCAAGGCGGCTGCCATGCTCAATGCGGATGGGCGCGGCTGCGACATGGCCAACGCCGCCGCTGAGCTGACCGAGCCGGACCATCCGGCCAGGCTGGTGATCAAGGAGCTCAAGGAAGCCCAGCGCGAGCGCCTTGTGACGCTATGTCGGGATGCGGGCATCGGCCAGGCTGAACTGCTCGCCGATACGCTGTCGCTTCTGCTCGAGGGCGCGCGGGTTAGCGTGCAGACCGTGGGGTCGGAAGGTCCGAGCACGCAGTTCGTGCGCATGGCTGAAGGATTGATCGTTTCTTTCAGGGGCGCCGCCGCCGGTTGAGGTGACCTGTCGCCTGTCCATGTGCGCCATTCATCGCGTGATGACTGGGCGCGCTTTGGTGTCGCTGTGCCGCCATCCCTGTCGGCCAAACGAAAAAAGCCCGCTGCCGGGAGGAGGTGGCAGCGGGCTCGATTTTCGAATGTGGCGCGGGAGGAGGTGCACCCCATTCACCGTCGGCATCGCATCTGGGAGGAGTAGATGGCCGACAACCAGAACCTACGAGTTGCCCAACGATTCGGCAACAAAGAAACTTGCATAGCTGCTGTGCAGATTTGCCGTGCCAATCATCGTACAAATCCGGAAACCCGGTTTAGCCAAGCCATTTCGCATTACTGCACCGGGACGTTTTCCCTGAAAATCAGCCGCGGTTCGATGAACTTCTTGGTCAGATAGGGCGCTGCCGACGCGATCGAGCCGAGCAGGCGAATAACCGACTGTTCCGCGATCAGCCGCGCATTCTGGTCGATGACGACATCGAGCAGGTCGTCGACGAGATGACCGCGCGTGTCCTTGGTCAGATCGTGGCAGATGAACACCGGCTTGCGGTTCGGCCTGGCCTCGCGGATCGCCTTTGCAACGCCCGAATGTCCAGCTCCAACGCAATAGATGCCAAGCAGTTCCGGCTCGTCGTGCAGCGCCTTCATGGTCTCGGTGTAGCTGGCATCGGGCTCGTCGTTGACCTCGACGGCGCTGCTGACGGTCAGATTCGGAAACTCCTCACTGAGCACCGAGCGGAAACCCATCTCGCGTTCCTCGTGGCCGCGATAGGAACGTGAGCCGACGACCATCGCCAGATGACCGGTGCGGCCGCCAAGGAAGCGTCCCATCAGCAGCGCCGCCGTTCGTCCCGCCACCCGGTTGTCGATGCCGACATAGGCCGCGCGCGGTGCCGCCGGAACATCGGACACCAGCGTCACCAGGCGCATGCCGGCATCGACGATGTCGCGCAGGATGTTGCGCGTACGCGGATGATCGACGGCGATCACGCCGACGCCATTGGCCCTGAGCGACAGGTTTTCGACAGCGCTCTGCAGCGCGTTCGGCGAGATACCGGCGAGGTTGTGGATCCGGCACGAGGCGACAAGCGGCAGGCGCGCGGCGTAGTCCTCGATATGCCCGGCGAGATCGCGCATGAAGGCATTGCTGCCGATCGGCAGCAGGAATTCAAGGTGGGCGGGCCGCGAGGGTAGCGTTACCTGATCGGCGACCGGCAGATAGCCGAGCTGCTTGGCCGCCTCCATGACGCGCTGGCGGTTGGCCGCACTCGCACCCGGCCGGTTGTTGAGCACCCGGTCGACCGTTGCGGTCGATAGCCCGCAGCTACGAGCGATATCGGAGACAGTGGCTTTCATGCCGTAACCCACAGCCCGCAGTTGCGTGCGGTATCCGAAACTGTGGCTTTCATGCTGCAATCCTGTTCGCCATGCGATGGCGCGTCAGACAAGCGATGCGATCTGAGGTGACGGGTGATTGACGCCCATCACTATTTTCAGTGCGATGGCTTGCCATCGGCGATGGCATCGCGGATCTCCTTGTCCGACATGCCGGTGATGATCCGTTCGACCTCCGCCACGCTGGTCTTCTTGGGGTCTATGTCGTCAGCAACCACCTTGCCGCGGCGCATGACGACGATGCGGTCGACCACCTGGAAGACATGGTGGATGTTGTGGGCGATGAAAATGCAGGAATGGCCGGAATCGCGGGCGTTGCGCACGAAGCTCAGCACACCCTGTGTTTCGGCGACGCCAAGATTGTTGGTCGGCTCGTCGAGGATGATCAGGTCGCTGTCGAAATGCATGGCGCGCGCGATCGCCACCGCCTGGCGCTCGCCGCCGGAGAGCGAGCCGATCGGCGTCGTCGGCGGGATGTTCTTCGAGATGCCGACCTGCTTGAGCAAGTCGCGAGCAACCGTGTTCATCGCATCCTGGTCCATCCGGTTGAGGAAGCGCGGCGGCTTGATCGGCTCGCGCCCGAGGAACAGATTGCGGGCGATCGACAGTTGCGTCACCAGCGCCGAGTCCTGGTAGATCGTCTCGATGCCGTGGGCGATGGCGTCGCTGGTGCTGCGCAGGCTCACCTTCTTGCCGCGAATGAAGATATCGCCGCTGGTGAGCGGAACGGCACCCGAGAGCACCTTGATCAGCGTCGACTTGCCGGCGCCATTGTCGCCGAGCAAGCCGACGATCTCCCGTTCATTGACATGGAAATTGGCATCCTCCAGCGCCTGCACGCGGCCATAGGACTTGCGGATGCTCGTCATGCGGATCAGTGGCTCGGCCATGGTTCAAGTCCCCGCCTGGTGCCGGCGTTCCAGCCATGAATGCAGCGCCATCATGCCAAGGATGATAGCGCCGATGAAGATGTTGTAGGCAAGACCGGGCACGCCGATCAGCACGATGCCGTTGCGCATCACGCGCAGGATCAGGATGCCGAGCACCGTGCCGATGATTGTGCCGCGCCCGCCAGTAAGTGCGGTACCGCCGATCACCACCATGGCGATGACCTCCAACTCATAGCCGGTACCGCTGTTGGGGTTGGCGGCGGAAGTGCGCAGCGAAGAGATGACGCCGGCAAGCGAGGCCATGACCGACGACAGCACGAACAGGCCGATCTTGACGCCGCTGACATTGACGCCGCGCGCCCTTGCAGCACTCGGGTTGCCGCCGGCCGCCTGGATCCAGTTGCCGGTGCGGCTTTGCGTCAGCACATAGCCGAGCCCGATCGCCGCGGCGATGAACCAGAACAGCGACATGTAGATGCGGAACGGGCCGATGAAGAAATCGCCGACCAGCACTTCCGCCAGCCAGCTGCCTTCCGCGGTCCAGGTGCGCTGCGGAAAACCATCGGTGACGAAAAGAGCGGTGCCGCGCACCACCAGCAGCATGCCGAGCGTCACCAGGAAGGACGGGATCTTGAGCTGCGTCACGAACCAGCCATTGACCAGCCCGATGAAGGCGGCGACCAGCAGCGCGGCGACAAAGCCGACCTCAAGGGAGGTCAGGCCGCTGTTGAACAGGGTCCACATCAAGACCGGCGAGAAGCCGAACAGGGAGCCGACCGAGAGGTCGAACTCGCCCGATGTCATCAACAGCGTCATCGCCAGCGCGATCAGGCCGAGTTCGACCGTGAAGGCCAGCGTGTTGGAGATGTTCTGCGGCGACAGGAAGTCGTGGTTGAAACTCCAGAAAACGGCGATCTCGACGACGAGCAGCACCAGCGGGCCGAATTCCGGCCGTGCGATCAGGCGTTGGACGAGCGAATGATTTTCCACAGGCAATCCGCGACATGAGTGGAAGGCTGAGCGTTGCACATCGCGTGCGAAGGGCTCGGCGAAATGGAGAGCCAGTCGCGACCGTTGGGCGGCCGCGACTGCTAGGATTGGATGTTACTTGCCGGACAGGATGTCGTCGTAGATTTGCGCGGTGTCTTTTTCGTAGAGCGCGCCGGTGATGACGTTGAAGCCCGGAGGAATGCCGCCGGCGGCCATATTGGCCAGCGAAAGCGCGACATAGCTGGTCGCCTGCGGGTCCTGCCACTGGCCGGCATTGACATAGCCGTTCAGCACTTCCTGGGTGGTGTCGAGCGAGTTGCCCCAGCCGACGACCGGGATTTCGCCCGGCTTGATGCCGACCTGGTCGAACACCCGCTTGATCGAGCCGGTGACGAGATCGCCCAGTCCGATGATCGCCTTGACCTTGGCCTTGTTGGCCGTGAGGTAGTCGACCATGCGGTTGATCACTTCAGCCTGATCAAGCGTGGCTTCCGTGATTTCATAGGTGATGCCGAGCGGCTCGAAGACGCTCTTGATGCCTTCTTCTTCCTGCACGCCATAGGTGGCGCCGGGGATTTCGACCGGCATCCAGACGAAGTCGCCTTTCTTCACCAGGCCTTTGTCGACCAGATACTGCGCCCAATGCTTGCCGAAGGTGACATTGTCGCCGCCGACATAGGCGTTGAAGTCGGCTTTCGGATCAGGCGTGTTGAAATTGATGATCGGCACTTTCGCCGCACGCGCTTCCTTGACGATCTCGATCAGGCTGCCCGGATCGGGGCTCGTCGTGACGATACCATCGGCCTTGGCGGAGAGGGCGGCGCGAACCGCTTCCTGCTGCGAGGCGACATCGCCATTGTGGAACGAGGTGTTGACGGTGTTGCCGGTGTCCTTGGCCCATTGCTTGGCGCCGGCCAGGAAATAGGTCCAGACCGGATCGGCCGGACCGCCGTGCGAAATCCAGTAGAACGTCTTGGCCTGTGCCGCTGCTGGTACCACCATCAGCGCCACCAACAGGCCGTATAGAACGAGTCTTAGCCGTGTCAGCATTTGATTTCCTCCCGTTTGTAGATCGTCAGTTCAAAATCCGTCCCTTGTTCCGCGTCTTTTTGCCAGCGCCGGTTGAATGCGTCAGAGCATCCCCTTTTTCGACGGATGGCAAGCCTCCATCTGCCAAGCCTCCATCTGCAGGTGTAGTGGGCGTCTGACGGGGCGTCATCAGCGGTCCCATCAGATTGCATCAGTTGAGGTGATTTTCCGACTGTCTGATAATTGGCGTGATTGCTTCGGGTCGCGCGAACGCGGCCTGCGCCGACAAGGGTCACGCCGGCGACCATCCTACGCCCACGGGGAGGTCCGCAGCGCTTGGCAGGGCGTCGACGACACCAGTTGCTAGATCAGATCGGCTCTGGCCAGCTCCCGCATCAGATGGCTGGCGCCATAGGTCCAGTGCGGGCAGTCCGGCGACAGCTGCACGCGGTTGACCAGCGCGCCGAATTTTTCCGACGAGATGGTGACGATGTCGCCGACCTTGTGGGTAAATCCCTTGCCCTTCTCGCCGCGATCCATGGACGGAACGAACATGGTGCCGAGATAGAGCGCCAGCCCGTCCGGATACTGGTGGTGCGGCCCCATGGCCGCGGCGACCAGTTCCTCCGGCGAGCGGCTGATCTCCGCCATCGAGCTTGCGCCCTCCAGCGAGAACCCGTCCTCGCCCTCGACTTTCAGGCGCACGACGGCGCGCTTGACGTCATCGATGGAGAATTTGTCGTCGAATAGGCGGATGAAGGGGCCGAGTGAGGCCGAGGCATTGTTGTCCTTGGCCTTGCCGAGCAGCAGCGCCGAACGCCCTTCGACGTCGCGCAGATTGACGTCGTTGCCGATGGTCGCGCCGACGATCCGGCCGCTGGAGGCGGCGATCATGGCGATCTCGGGTTCCGGATTATTCCAGGTCGACACCGGGTGCAGCCCGACATCGGCGCCGAAGCCCACCGAGGCCATCGGCTGGCACTTGGTGAAGATCTCGGCATCGGGGCCGATGCCCACTTCCAGATATTGCGACCAGGCGCCGCGCGAAATCAGCTTGGCCTTGATCTCCATCGCTTCGGGCGAACCGGGCTTCAGCTTCGACAGATCGTGGCCGATCAGTCCTGCGATGTCGGCGCGGATGGCATCGGCTTTTTCAGCCGAACCGCGCGCCTGTTCCTCGATCACCCGTTCCAGCAGGCTGACGACGAAGGTGACGCCCGATGCCTTGACCGCCTGCAGGTCGACCGGTGAGAGCAGGTAGGGTTTTGCTGGATCGCGCCCGGTCTCAAAACTGTTGGCGGCGATGTCATCGAGCGATCCGATCGGTCTGCCCTCGGCCGAGCGGACATGCGCAGCCGGGTCAGCCATCTCGCAAAGGTCGCGCATGGTTGGTGCCGCACGCAAGGTGATGTCGAAGACCGTGCCATCGCGCACCGCGACGACCAGCGGGTATGCGGCATCGCTGCTTCTGGCGCGTCCGACAAAAAGGCCCTCGGTGGGCAGGTGGGTCGGGTTCGTCATAGCGCTCTGTCCTCTGCGTGATCGACAATGTGGCGAAGTGATGGTCAATGTGGGCTGGCCGGATCGGCGCGGCACTTTCACCGGATTCCCGTCAAAGGTCTATCCCGTCGCAGACGATCGGAAACTCTGGGTCTCCGATCGTCTCGGCGGCAGTCCACAGACGAAAGCCAAGGCGCTCTTTCAAAATTGTGAAATTCTGACTAGGATTTTCACCAATCGCAGCGCATTCAGGTGACCTTTGGCGACAGCATTCTCCGATCCGATCTGGCGCAAGCCACAGACAGCTTCCACGTTTCAATCGCTTCCCAATGGCGAACGTGTCGATCTCGCCATCGTTGGCGGTGGCATCATGGGCTTGTCGACCGCCTTGCATGCCGCCCGGCTTGGCCTGTCGGTGCAGGTGCTGGACGCTGGCGAGATCGGCCAGGGCGCATCAGGCTTGAATGGCGGTCAGGTCATTCCCGGCCTGAAATACGATCCGGAATGGCTGCTGGAGCATTTTGGCCCGGAGCACGGCGAGGCGCTTGTCAATTTCGCGGCGTCGACCGCCGATGCGGTGTTCGAGCTGATCCGCGACGAGAAACTGGCGGTGCCGTTCGTTCGCAATGGCTGGATCCAGGCTGCGCACACCGAGGCCGCACTGAAGGCGGCGGTAAACCGTGATCGGCAATGGCGGGCGCGTGGTGCCGACGTCCGGTTGCTCGATGCGGCGGAGATCGCGGCCAAGACCGGTGCACAGGGTTATCTCGGCGGCTGGCTCGACCGCCGCGCCGGTGTGATCGATCCGCTCGCCTACACGTGGGAACTTGCTCGGGTCGCGACCGCGGCTGGAGTGAGGATAGCCGGACATCAGAAGGTGGTGCGGCTAGACAAAAGCGACGGCGTTTGGCGTGTTTCAACTGAAAACGGGGTGCAATTGCAGGCAAAGGCGGTCGTGCTGGCGACGAACGCCTACACGGACGGTCTGATCCCCGGTCTCGCCCAGACGATCGTGCCGCTGCATTCTTTCCAGATCGCTACAGCGCCGTTGCCGCCCAACCTGGCGGCCACGATCCTGCCGGAAGGACAGGCGGTGTCGGACTCCAGGCGCATCCTCGTCTACTACCGCAAGAGCGCCGACGGCCGGCTGGTGCTTGGCGGCCGGGGTCGCATGGCGCTGCCGACGAGCGCCGGCGACTGGGCGCATCTCGAGCGGGCGCTGCGGCGGCTCTATCCCGTGCTGTCCGGTGTCGCCATCGAGAAGCGCTGGTTCGGCCGCGTGGCGATGACGCCGGACCATCTGCCGCACATCCATGAGCCGGAGCAGGGCCTGCTGGCCGTGGCCGGCTGCCAGGGTCGTGGTGTCGGCCTGATGACCGCGCTTGGCGAGCGCATCGCCGGCTATCTCCAGAGTGGCGATGTCAGGCAATTGCCCTTCCCGGTCTCGCCGATCCGACCGATCCCGTTTCACGCCTTCCGCCAGGTTGGCGTCGCCGCGACCATCGCCTGGTACCGGCTGCTCGATGCGTTGGAGCGC
>NZ_RZOL01000214.1:0-10284 GCF_004022985.1 Mesorhizobium sp. M7A.F.Ca.ET.027.02.1.1
GGCTGATCTCCACTGAGGTTGCGCCCTTTGGCGGCATCAAGCAGTCGGGAATAGGCCGTGAAGGTTCGAAATACGGAATCGATCATTATACTGAAATGAAGTATATTTGCCTGAGCGTGTAATTGTCGCTAAATTCCGCGTGAGAAGTGCCCATCTTTATCTGACGTTATAGTCATCAGCATGATCGGGCCAGAGCCGCGCAAGCTTGAGCGATTAATAGAAGTTGCAGGGCCAACGTAACCGGCCTCGGCAACTTGCCAAGCTGGGACCGATCATACACCGACGGGCTGGTGATGCTCCAGTCCCATAAAGCAGCCGTGCGGTTTACAGCATGACTCTTGTCCCGAATTCAAAGACGGCAAAGCCACGGAGGCGCGGCGTCGCCGTCGTTGAAGAACTGCACCGTCAAGCGGGTCGTCATTGCATGGCGGGGCGATTGACGAAGTGCGACGGCAAGGTGTTCGATGAGGAGGTATCACTGTGATTGTGGCTCAGACGGCTGACTATAGAAGGTGGAAATCGCGCCTCAGTCAGCATACCAGAGGGCAATGGCGGTAAATGTCAACGATCTGACCGAAACTGTCAACGCGATTCGCGTAGCACGATCTAACTATGCTCGATAGGGCGCGTGTGAATTGCCATCGCGCGCGAGCACCGCCCGGGCAGCCCACCTGGCCGACGAGGGAAGGAATTGCTGGAACACATACCGCTAATAATACCAGTACTGATTACAGGGTTGGCAATATTACTGTGTTGAAGCAGTTGGAAGTCTCCTTGTCGCTTGGCGCGGTGATTCTCGGTCATACCGTGGCTTGGCTGCCTGTAGTTGTTAGGCTGATATACGCGCGACCGCAACGGTTCGACCGACGCCTGGAGAAAAGCAAGTTTAGATTGGGGGCAGAGCTGCACCAATGCATATGTGGTCCATGATGCGTGCAGGCTTCACGCCCGAGATCACCGCGTTGGAGCGATTACTATAAAAGTGACGTTGGGCATCGCAGGAGTCGCGTTAGCGTTCTTAAGGTTTGGGGTAGGTGGGGAAACTACCGTTGAGCCCAGCTCCAGCGACGCGACAGCATCGCCCGTTAAGCAAGTTTACGTTCGATGAGTGCCCCGTACGGGCACCACACCGAGCCGACCATCAGTCATGCAGCGGTCTGAAATGGCTAAGACGGATTTCACGTTCTCAATCCCGCTTCGCGTCCGCTGGGCGGAGGTTGATGCACAGGGAGTCGTCTTCAACGCAAACTACGTCAACTATTTCAGTCTCGCATTGTGGGAGTACATGCGGGCACTCAGGGTCCGTCTCGTGGATCGTGAAGATCATATTGATTTCCACACCGTCAAGATCAGTGCTGAGCTCAAGGCCCCCCTCCATTTCGATGACGATGTGGAGATTTTCGCCCGCGCATCCTGGACCGGACGGACGAGCCTTGCCTTCGCCCTCGAGATCTACCCTAGGGACGGTGAGACTTTGCTCAGCTCGGGCGAGATCGTTTGGGTGAGTTTCGACCGGACCACTTATCGGCCGGCGCCTATCCCCCAAGCTTTGGTTGATTTGCTGCGCGGTAGAGAAGGGGAGCGCATGCGGGTCAAGCCTTTCCTGCCGAAGGATTAGACGAGTCATGAAGGCGAATTGCCGGACGGTGCAAGCGGGGGTGAAGCTGATCACGCTCGACGGCTCGCGCCTGAACCTACTTTCTTTCGACTTTCGCGCTGTTGCCCGGAGTGCTAGGCGACAGGACGGTCGAGACGCTCATGGAGACGCTTAGCTACTACAGCTTCTCCAACAGTCGTGTTGGCTGGAGATTTGGACCGACCGCCGCGCTCGGGTTGTGGGAACCTTCCCGGACGGCCAGAGCTGCCAGAACCGGATAGCTGGACGGTGCAGGCACATCGCCGGCAGCCAGTGGTCCGCCCGAAGATAATGACGATCGACCCGCTCCACCGGAGCAGATCTCGGCCCACGGAGAAGCCGCCGCCCGAGAAAAAGCGAAAGTGTCTGGACCTAACCGGTAGAATCCTCATGGTTAACCCAAAATACCAAGAAATAGGCAGGCAGCCCTGCTACCCTCGACGCTCACAATCGCTGCGAAGCGCAAGCTCGTGTGGAGGGGGCGATGAGCGCGGCGCTTGAACGCCTAACCGCGTTTCTGTTCGAACTTCAGTTCGAGGACCTACCGAAAACGGTCGTCGCGCAAGCCGAGCGCTGTCTCATCGACCTGCTTGGCACCGCTGCCGCCGGCGCGCTCACTCCTGCGTCTCAAATTGCTCGTGACTTCTCGGCCACATTTCTCGCCGCCGGTGCTGGAACCTTAGGAGCAAGTCTCTTATTCGACGGACGTCGATGCAGCGCGGTCGGCGCGTCGCTGGCCGGCGGCATCACAATCGATGCCATCGATGCACATGATGGTCATCGTCTGGTGAAAGGGCATGTCGGATGCGCCGTGCTTCCGGCGCTTCTCGCGCTGATTCAGGACTTAGTCGTGACGCCCACCGGCCGCGAGTTTCTCACGCTGTTGGTGCAAGGCTACGAGATCGGCACCCGCGCGGGGATTGCACAGCATGCGAGCACCTCCGATTTCCATTCATCGGGATCCTGGAACTCCATCACCTGCGCCGCACTGGGAGCGCGCCTGATGCGTCTAGGCCAGGAGAAGCTTCGGCATGCGCTTGGGATTGCTGAGTATTACGGTCCGCGCAGTCCCATGATGCGCATGGTGGCTCATCCGACCATGGTGAAAGACGGTTCCGGTTGGGGCGCAATGGTTGGTGTCTCTGCCGCCCACCTTGCGCGGCAGGGCTTTACGGGCGCCCCGGCCGCCATAATCGAGAGCGAAGAGGCGGGGGCGCTTTGGGCCGATCTGGGCGTGTGCTGGCGCATCGAGGAGCAGTATTTCAAGCCATATCCGGTATGCCGTTGGGCGCATCCGGCGATTGATGCCGCGCTCGATCTGAAGCACCGGCACGCGCTTACGCCACAACAGATCGAGCGGGTTGAGATCCGAACATTTGCCGCGGCCGTCGCCCTCGGCTCGCGGGTGCCGACCGAGACCGATGCCGCGCAGTATTCCACAGCCTTCCCCGTCGCCGCCGCGCTGGCCCACGGGCAGGTGGGCACCGAAGAAATCACCGGACGTGGTTTGACCGACCCGCTCACCGCCGCCCTGCAAAAGCGCATTGTACTGGTGGAGCACGGACCCTACAGCAACGTGTTTCCGGCGGAGCGATGGGCTGAGGTCGTCGTCACCACGACGGACGGACGCCGGCTAGCTTCAGATCCAGCGACACCACGCGGTGACCCGGAATGTCCGCTCCGGACCGATGAGTTACGTTCTAAGTATCGCGCGCTGGCTAGCACTTCGCTTGAGGCCGGCAGAATGACACGTATTGAAGATGCTGTGTTCGGTCTCGCCGACGGGACAAGTGGATTGTGCGAGATACTCCAGGAGCTTTTTCGTCCACCAGACTGCCAATCACGGCTAAGCTAGGGACGTCGTGCTGTAGCTCGTCCCACCACCGGCTTTCCGAGCACTGCCGTCATCAGACTTTGCCCGACCGGTGAGAACCGCGGCAGTGTTGGCCTGAGCAGCGTTGGGCATCGGGCCGAGACTGCCTGCCCACCGCGTGGCGCAACTCGGGGCCTATCCGCTCTCCTGCTCGATGCCATGAGGCGGGTGATCCGCCTCAGAATCTCGTCGGCGACGGCGCTTCATTCTTCCATCCTTCGGCGTTACCTTGATGACTTCGCGTCGGGAGAGGGCGCTGGTGGACTTCACCTTCGCCTCGGATATCCCAGTGCTTGGGGGGCAAATCGCCCGCCCTCGCTTCCGCCTCGAGCTCGCATCCTAGGGCAAAACGGCAATATCAAGTGTCGATGGCGGCAGATGTCAAAAAAGTGGCTGAACGTGTCAATGCGATCCTAATCGCGCGGTCTAATCTCGACCGATGGAGCTCGTGTTAAACTGGTTTTGCGAGCGCCGTCATATGTAGATCGCTTTGCTGGAGAATGCTTGATGTTGGGTGCCCCTCACTACAAACTATTTGGTCGGGCTGCGGTCATCTATTTAGACAATCCTCCGGTGAATGCGATCACTGCCGTTGCTCGTGCACGGTTGAAAATTCTGATCGAGCGGTTTGCGACGAGCAAAGGCATCGATGCGATCATTCTGACGGGCGCAGGGCCGGAATTCTCTTCTGGAACTGACATTTCAAGATGCTCAGGGAAGACAGACTTTAGCGGCTTGCCGGAACTGATAACCGCGATTAAGGCGTCTGCGGTCCCCATTGTCGCGGCTCTTGAGGGTCGTGCTATTGGGGAGGCTCTGTCCATAGCGCTCGCCTGCCACGCGCGGGTTGCGACACCGAGCGTACAGCTTGCGTTTCCCGAGGCGACATGGGGGCTTGTTCCTTCAGGTGCCGCCGCTCTTCATCTGAGTGAATTGGCAGGATTGCAATGCGCCCTTGAAATGATCGTCGGGGGGAAGAACATTACCGGAAATGCCGCGCACGCGCTCGGAGTGGTTGATGAACTGGTCAGCAGCCGTGAAGCGTTGGTGGATGAGGCAATTCGGGTCGGGACGGATCGCAGTCCGAGGCGTTCAAAAAGCCCAACTGAGAAAAGTCGGCAGGATATCATTGAGGATTTCAAGCAATCGTTTCCAGCTTCCTTGAAGGCGCCGGCTGGGAAACTGGCTATGGAATGCGTCATGGGAGCCCAGTCAACTTCCCTCGAAGAAAACATCGCCATTGAAAACCGACACAACGAAAAGCTGCTCGCGGAAGCCGAGACAATAGCACTATTACATGCAAGCAAGGTCGAGCTTGCAACTGATCTGCCTCATATCCGGTCTGGGTCCGACACCATAAGTCTTCCGAAATGCGTTGCAGTGGTGGGCTTCGGCTTCATGGGTCGCGGAATTGCTATCAGCTTTGCGACAGGCGGCTTGAAGGTGTTGGTTCACGATCAAGCTGGAGATCGGCTAGCCGAGGGCCTTGAGGCCGTTGGTGCGTCGCTGAAATCCATGGTTCGGCGTGGTCGAATATCTCAGGAGCAGGCCGAGATTGCACGCAACAATATCATAGCGATTGGCGATATGGAGGCGTTAGATGAGGCCGATCTGGTTGTCGAAGCGGTCTCCGAAGACCTTGAACTAAAGAAAAGGATCTTCGCCAAGCTAGACAGCATATGTCCAAACAACACGACTTTGGTCACAAATACATCATCGCTTGATATCGATGAGATTGCAGCTGCAACAGGGCGGCCGAAAAACATTGCTGGGATGCATTTCTTCAGCCCTGCTCATCTCCTAAAGCTGGTTGAAATAGTTTCAGGCAGGGAGACAGCGGAAGGGACTATTGAGCAACTGAGAGTTGTTTCCAAGCACATTGGTAAGATCGGGGTGGTTGTCGGCAACCAGTTCGCGTTTGTAGCTAACAAACTACTTGCCGGGTACCAACGCGAAGCACTCTTTCTGTTGGAAGAGGGCGCCCTTCCGGAACAGGTCGACAGAGTGCTTCAAGAGTTTGGGTTCGCGATGGGGCCATTCGTGATGAACGACATGGCCGGAAACGATATCAGCTATCATGTAAGGCAGGCGGCGTCATATCCCGCCGGAATGCGTTATCCGCACGTCGCGGACCGGATCTACGAAGCTGGCCGCTATGGTCAGAAAACAAACAAAGGTTGGTACAGATATGAGCCGGGACAGCGCGAGGCGCATCCGGACATCGAGGTCGCGGCGTTGATCGAGTCGACATCCTCCGAGCTCGGGTTCAAAAGACGGAACATCTCCGATGACGAGATACTGCAAAGATGCCTGCTGCCTGTGGTTAACGACGCAGCTTGGCTGCTCGGTGACGGCATAGCGAGGAGTTCCGGAGACATCGATGTCGTTTGGATGAATGGGCTGGGCTTTCCACGTCGCAAGGGAGGTCCAATGTTCTGGGCCGATCATTTGGGTCCAAAACGAGTCTACGAGCGGGTCATCGAATTTCGAGAAGAACACGGCCCGGTGCTATGGGAGCCTGCCCCTCTACTGGCATTCCTTGCCAAGAGCGGTATGCGATTTGCGGATGTCAGGTGAAAGATGCGAACGGTAGCTATCGTTTCAACAGCTCGGACTCCCGTCGGCAGAGCGTACAAGGGAGCGCTGCGCGCGGTTCATCCCGTTTCGCTGGCTGCGCACGCTATTTCCCACGCTGTCGCGCGTGCTGGAATTGAACCTGGTCAAGTCGAAGACGCGATCATTGGATGCGCACTGCCTGAAGCCGCCGCGGGACGAAATATTGCCCGGCTGTCGTCAATCCGCGCAGGTCTGCCGACCTCGGTTGCGGCTGCAACTGTAAACCGAGAGTGTGCCTCCGGGCTGCAGGCAATCGCTCAGGTTGCTCATCGCATCGCCTGTGGAGAGATTGACATCGGTGTTGCGGGGGGGGTGGACTCAATTAGCCTTGTGGATAACGAGCAGATACGTCAAGGCTGGATCTCCGAGCCATGGCTCAAAACCCACAAGCCCGAAATCTACATGCCCATGCTCCATACCGCTGAAGTCGTCGCTCAGCGATACGGGATCAGACGGGAAGATCAGGACGCTTATGCGGCGCAAAGCCAACGTCGCGCTTCGGCCGCGCGGGAAGCAGGTCGATTCAGCAGCGAGATCGCGCCGATCACCATAGATGACGAACTGTACCCTGCAGGTTCGGCAAGCGTCGATAAAGATGAAGGCATCCGGCCTGGCACAACCGAGCAAACCTTGAGCGGACTTAAGCCGATCCTCGGAAGTGAGTACACGGTTACGGCCGGAAACGCCTGCCAGATGTCTGATGGCGCATCAGCATGCGTTCTAGCTGACGCGGATTACGCGGCGCGATCGGGGCTCCCCGTCCTGGGCATTTTTCGGGGATACTCGGTCGTTGGATGCGAGCCGAACGAGATGGGATTAGGACCGATATTCGCGGTGCCGCCACTGCTTAGGAAGGCGGGCTTGGCAACCAGCGATATCGACCTATGGGAGCTCAACGAGGCCTTCGCTGCCCAGGTTCTCCCCTGTCAGCATCGATTGGAGATTCCCTCTGAACGGTTGAACGTGAACGGTGGCGCGATTGCCCTTGGACATCCATACGGAATGACAGGTGCTCGCCTGACTGGCCACGGAGTTATTGAGTTGTCCCGACGAGGTGGCAAATACCTTGTCGTCACAATGTGTGTTGGTGGTGGTATGGGGGCGGGCGCATTGTTTGAAGCCGGGAGTGGTCGCGATGCCCGAAAGAATTGACCTTTTTGACCCATTTGCCTCAATCGACATTCCGGTCAGGGAATGGGTTAACAGCGGAATGGCCTGGGTCACGTCAAACTATCGTGAGGTGTTCCAGTCTATCAAGGTTCCGTTTCAGCTTCTTCTCAACGCCGTGGAACAAGCATTGCTGAGCTGTCCGCCAACTGTTTTGCTCGTGGTTGTCGGGTTGGTCGCGTGGCAGACAGGTGGGGCTGGCGTGGCGGTAGCGGTGGTCATGCCGTTGATCGTGATCGGCCTCATCGGCGCGTGGATAGAGGCGATGACGACGCTATCACTCGTCGTAAGCTGCGTTCTCGCATGCCTTATCATCGGCATTCCTCTCGGAATCCTCATGTCGCGTAGTGACAAGGTCCAAGCCGGCATGAGGCCTGTTTTGGATCTCATGCAAACGATCCCCTCATTCGTTTATCTGGTGCCAGTTGTGATGCTGTTTGGCATTGGCAAGGTCCCGGGTGCGATCGTTACGATGATATATGCGCTCCCCCCGGTGATCAGACTGACAAACTTTGGCATTCGTGAGGTCAGTCACGATCTCGTTGAAGCCGCTCGTGCGTTCGGAGCGAATGATTGGCAGGTCCTGTTTAAGGTTCAGTTGCCACAGGCGCGGCCGGCCATAATGACTGGCGTCAATCAGACAATCATGCTTGCCCTGTCGATGGTGGTTGTTTCTTCGATGATCTCTGTTCCAGGGCTGGGGCAACTCGTGTTGAGCGGTATAGGCCGCTTAGATCTCGGCCAGGCAACCGTTGGGGGTTTTGGAATTGTGATGCTGGCGATTGCGATCGACCGCCTATCACAGTCGTTTGCGCAGACGACCAGACAGCGTGTTGGCGCCACAGGGCCAGGATCGCGGCCTCTCGCGATCCTGAGCTTCCTGTTCCGTGGAACAAAATGAACAACAATAAGCAGATCTCAAGGAGGATGAAATGATCACGTCAGTTTTGAAAAAATTGGCAACCGCCGTTGCGGTGTTCACCGTCGCGCTCGCACCCGGCGTTTTGGCTCAAGATCTCCCAGGAAAAGGGATAGTAGTCCGACAGATTAAAGGCGAAGATTACACCTCGGTGTTCCAACACCTGATTGTTCAGCATGGGCTAGAAGCACTCGGCTATACGGTTGAGGAGCCTCAGATAGCGAACTATCCCACAATTCACATCGCTGTAGCAAACGGCGACGTCGATTACACGGTGCACCATTGGCAACCCCTTCATGACGCGTTCTTCGAGAATGCTGGTGGCGATAAGGTAATGACGCGGCTAGGAAACTTCACGCCCAACGTGAAGCAGGGATATCTTATCGACAAACGCACAGCTGACAAATACAGCATATCGAACATCGGGCAGCTCTCTGACCCGAAGCTTGCAGCACTTTTCGATAGTGATGGTGACGGGAAGGCCAATCTCGTGGGATGCAACCCAGGTTGGGGATGCGAGCGGATAATTGAGCATCATATGACGACCTATAAATTGCGGGATACAATCCATCATGACCAGGGCGAGTACTTTGCTCTGGTGGCTGATATGCTGGAAAGGTACAAGAATGGTCAATCAATTGTGTACTATACGTGGTCGCCAAATTGGCTGAATAATCGTCTGAAGCCTGGAACGGATGTCGTTTGGCTCAGCGTGCCCTTCTCTGCAAGCCCCGACGACCCGAACGCGAACACGGAATCTCCGGACGGCACGAACACTGGATTTGCCCCTAATACGATTCGTGTACTCGCGAACAATCAGTTTTTGGACAAAAATCCCGCAGCCAGGAAATTCTTCGAACTCGCCACGGTGCCAGTCGCGGACATTGAAGCTGAGAACAGCCTCATTGAACAAGGCGAGAAGTCTCCCGAGGATATTGAGCGCCACACGCAAGATTGGCTCAAGGCAAACCGCGCTGCGTTCGACGGCTGGGTAAGCGAGGCGCTGAAAGCAGCCAAGCCATAGAGGCCAGCACCACCAAGGCGCCTTTGTCCCCCACGCTTGGTTTAGGACCTCGAAATTGTCAGTCAAGAAGATTGAGTTCAAAAACGTCTGGAAGGTCTACGCGGCGCGCGAAGGCGATGCGCTGGAGGAGATAAAACGATCACGTCTGTGCGGCGCCCCGGCACCCCCATATGTCGTGGGCGTCGAAGACGTTAGCTTCGACATAAATGAAGGCGAGATATTTTGTATCATCGGCCTTTCCGGAAGCGGGAAATCCACCCTGCTGCGCCACATTAACGGCCTGATTAGGCCCACCGCCGGAGAGGTTATTATTAATGGGGTATCTATCAAAGAGCTGAGCGACGCACGTCTGCTGCAATTGCGTTCGCAAAAGATTGGCATGGTCTTCCAGCATGTCGCACTACTGCCGAACCGAACGGTGACGGAGAATGTCGCGCTGGGCCTGGAAATACGCGGGGTCAAGAGGGCGGAGCGGCGTCAGCTTGCCCAAGAGGCGCTGGAACGGGTTCACCTGCCACAGTGGGGCGCGTTCTATCCGGACGAGCTGTCCGGTGGAATGCAGCAGCGTGTGGGTCTAGCGCGCGCCTTGGTAACAGATCCGGAAATTCTGCTGATGGACGAACCGTTCAGCGCGTTGGATCCCATTATCAGAAGGCAGCTACAGGATCAGTTCATAGAGATCTCGGCAAAAGCGACAAAAACCACTGTATTCATCACTCATGACATTGAGGAGGCCGCGCGTTTAGGTGATCGCATTGCGATCATGAACAAAGGAAAGGTGGAACAGATCGGTACGCCGCAGGATATTCTACTGAGACCTGCGACACCCTACGTTCGAGAATTCGTGAGCCATGTCACCCTCTTGGACAAGTTGGTTGCCGGCGACATCATGCAATCAAACTCGGAGATCGTCCATTCCGCAAATGTCGCCTGTGATGGCGGTTCTATCGACGCCGAAACGCCAGTGGCAGAGGTCATACGAAGGGGTATCTCTGGAACTGGAACGCTTCTCGTTTCGAGAGGCGGTACGAACGTCGGCATGATTGGTC
>NZ_RZOL01000215.1:0-10197 GCF_004022985.1 Mesorhizobium sp. M7A.F.Ca.ET.027.02.1.1
AGCGCCGTTCGTCGGGCGGCCGCGAACGCGGCGCCGACCTGCGCTACAACATGGAAATCACCCTGGAAGAGGCTTTTGCCGGCAAGACCGCGCAGATCCGGGTGCCGGCGTCGATCTCCTGCTCTGAATGTTCGGGCAGCGGCGCCAAGCCCGGCACCCAGCCCGTCACCTGCTCGATGTGCAACGGCCACGGTAAGGTGCGCGCCACGCAAGGTTTCTTCTCGATCGAACGGACCTGCCCGCAATGCCAGGGCCGCGGCCAGACGATCAAGGATCCGTGCCCGAAATGCGCCGGCCAGGGCCGCGTCACCGAGGAGCGTTCGCTGTCGGTCAACATCCCGGCCGGCATCGAGGACGGCACCCGCATCCGCCTTGCCAATGAGGGCGAAGCCGGCCTGCGCGGCGGGCCATCGGGCGACCTCTATATTTTCCTGGCGGTCAAACCGCACGAGTTCTTCCAACGCGACGGCGCCGACCTGTATTGCAAGGTGCCGATCTCGATGACGACGGCAGCCCTTGGCGGCTCCTTCGAGGTGACGACGCTGGACGGCACGCAGACCAAGGTCAAGGTGACCGAAGGCACGCAGAACGGGCGCCAGTTCCGCCTCAAGGGCAAGGGCATGCCGGTGCTGCGCCAGCCCAATGTCGGCGACCTCTACATCCAGACCGCTGTCGAGACGCCGCAGAACCTGACCCGCCGCCAGCGTGAGCTGCTGGAGGAGTTCGAACAGCTCTCCTCGCAGGACAATTCGCCCCAATCGAGCGGCTTTTTTGCCCGCATGAAGGATTTTTTCGAGTCCTTTGGCGAACGTTGATGCACTTTGGCCAGCCTAAGCCGATTTGCAACGCGTAAATCCTTGAATCGCGTCACCCCTTGAGACGCGACGAAAATTATCTTATCCACGACATGCGTCCGGCCGCGCCTTGCCTAGCACCGCTCAGGTGCTAAGTAACTTTGCGGGGAGCGCTGAGGAGAGCTTGCATGACACGTGGCCCTGGACTGCGGAAGGCGCTTGTCGAAAAGTTCGACGACGAACTCAAATTCTTCAAGGGCTGGATCGACAAGCCGAAGGCGGTTGGTTCGATCGTGCCCACCAGTTCGGTCACCGCGCGCAAAATGGCCTCGATCGTCAATCCTAAATCCGGCCTGCCGGTGCTTGAGGTCGGCCCCGGTACCGGCGTCATCACCCGCGCCATCCTCGCCCAGGGCGTGCGGCCCGAAAACCTCTACGCGGTCGAGTATTCCGCGGATTTCGTCCGTCATCTGCGGCGGCTCTATCCCGGCGTCAACGTCATCGAGGGCGATGCCTTCAATCTCAACGCCACGCTTGGCGACAAGAGCGGGATGATCTTCGATTCCGTCGTTTCCGGCGTGCCGCTGCTCAACTTCCCAGTCGCCCAGCGCATTGCCTATATCGAGAGCCTGCTCGACCGCATCCCGGCCGGACGGCCGATCGTGCAGTTGACCTACGGCCCGATGTCGCCGATCCCGGCCGGCCGTGGCAATTATACGGTCAAGCATTTCGATTTCATCCTTCGCAACATCCCGCCGACCCAGCTGTGGATCTACCGCCGCGAAGCGCATTAATTTCTCGGCGCGGGGTTGTTCGCGGATCGCCAGTGCTCACCGCATACCTTAGCAATGGCGGGAACGTCCTTCGCTTCGTCATCCACGGGCGGAGCAAGGAGCGTAGCGACGCAGCGCAGACCCGAGGATCCATGCCGCGACTTCCGAGCGCCGCTACGGCGCAGAATTCTGTTCCGCTGCACTCCTGGATAGCTGTCACGGAATGGATTCCAGGGTCTCCATGACGGAGCTTCGCCCAGGGATGACGAAGTTGGCGTTGATTTGCTCGGTCCTTGGCTGTACCTGTCCGGGAACAAGGGTGGCCAATGGCAGTGATCCCGAAAATCCTCGTCTTCGCCGGCTCGGTGCGCAGCGGCGCCTATAGCGGCAGGACGGCCGACGTGGCGCAGAAGGAACTTGCCATGCAAGGCGCCGAGGTGACCCGCATCTCGCTTGCCGACTATCCCTTGCCGATCCTGGACGAGGATCTGGAAAAGGAAAAGGGTGTTCCCGAAAACGCCCAGAAACTCGGCCGTCTGGTGATCGCCCATGACGGGCTGCTGATCGCCACGCCCGAATATAACGGCTCCATTCCGCCGCTGCTCAAGAACACGATCGACTGGGTGAGCCGGGTGCGCAGGGATGGCGGGCGGCCGGTGCGGCCACTTGCCGGCAAGGTCGTTGGCCTCTGTTCGTCCTCCAGCGGGCACTTTGCCGGCATCCGCTGCATCAACCATCTGCGCGCCGTGTTGGTACGTTGCCAGATGGAGGTGGTGACGCCGGAATGCTCGGTGCCCGAGGGTGGCAGCGCCTTCGACGAGGACGGCAATTTCCGTGACGAAAGACTGTACAAATCGATGGAGCATCTATGCCGCACGCTGATCGAAACCTCGCGCATGCTGTCCACCCGGATAGAGACATGATTGCCAGCACCTTGCAGGCCCAATCCATGCAGGAAAGGCTGATCGTCGGCCTCGACGTGCCGACAGTGAGAGAAGCCGAGCAGGCGGTGCGCGAACTCGACGGCGTCGTCTCCTTCTACAAGATCGGCTACCAGCTTGCCTTCGCCGGCGGACTCGATTTCGCCAGGGAACTGGCCAGCGGCGGCACCAAGGTCTTCCTCGACATGAAGCTGCTCGACATCGACCACACAGTGGCCAAGGGCGTCGAGAACATCGTCAAGATGGGCATGACCATGCTGACCATCCACGCCTATCCCAAGGCGATGGCGGCCGCCGTAGAGGCGGCCAGAGGCAGCGACCTTTGCCTGCTTGCCGTCAGCGTGCTGACCTCGATGGACGAGCAGGACATGATCGATGTCGGTTACGAGTACGACCCGCATACGCTGGTGCTGCGGCGCTCGGAACAGGCGCTGCATGCCGGCATGGGCGGCATCGTCTGCTCGGCCGCGGAGGCCGAGGCGGTGCGCCGCATCGTCGGGCCCGACATGGCGGTGGTGACGCCCGGCATCCGGCCGGCCGGCAGCGACCATGGCGACCAGAAGCGCGTCGTGACGCCGGGCCAGGCGATCCGCAACGGCGCCAGCCACCTCGTCGTCGGCCGGCCGATCATTGCTGCGGCCAACAAACGGGAAGCGGCCGAAGCCATCCTCGACGAGATGCGCTCGGCCTGAGATTTCCAAGAACAAGTTCGGAGACCAAGAAAATGCCCAAGGGATACTGGATCGCCCGTGTCGATGTGCGCGACGCGGAAGGCTACAAGGACTATGTCGCCGCCGCCAAGCCTGCCTTCGAGCGCTTCGGTGCGAAGTTCCTGGCGCGCGGCGGCGAGCATGAAAAGGCCGAAGGCCCCGGCCGGGCACGCAACGTCATCATAGAGTTCGAATCGCTTGCCGCCGCGCATGATTGCTACCATTCGCCGGAATACCAGCGCGCCGTCGCCATCCGTCAGAAGGTCGCCGACGGCGAAATCGTCCTGGTCGAGGGCGCCTGAGGTCCTTGCAAGCATAGTTCCGAAGAAAGTCATTCCGGTTTCACCGGAGATCATGCTCAAAATCGGATAAAGCCTGGCGGCGTTTGAAGCCCCGCAGGCCCATTTTACATCTCTTTGCTCCGGCGATTTCACGGTCATCTGCCTGGCGCAGTTGCCGGGTGCGGAGCCGTGCCGACGAGCGGTCATTCAACGCGGGTCGGATTGCCGGTTGACATGCAGGTATTTACCTGCATATTGTGCCTTATAACAGAGTGAGGCAGATGGACGCCGACAAGGTTTTCAAAGCGCTGGGCGATCCGACACGCAGAAGGCTGCTCGACCTTCTGTGCGAGCAGAACGGGCAGACGCTCAGTCAGCTTTGCGACCATCTGGACATGGCCAGGCAATCCGCCACCCAGCACCTCGACCTGCTGGAGGCGGCCAATCTGGTGAGCACGGTCAAGCGCGGCCGCGAGAAGCTGCATTTCATCAATCCCGTGCCGCTGCACGAAGTCTACGAGCGCTGGGTACGGAAATTCGAACGGCAGCGGCTCAGCCTGCTGCACGACCTGAAGCAAGAACTCGAAGGAGAAGACCGATGACCAGGGAAACGACCAGCTTTGTCTACGTGACCTATATCCGCTCGACGCCGCAGAAGGTGTTCGAGGCCATAATCAAGCCCGAGATCGCGAAGCGCTACTGGGGCCACGAGAACGTCTCCGAATGGACGCCGGGCTCGAAATGGGAGCACATCCGCGCCAATGACGAACGGACCGTCGAACTCGTCGGCAAGGTCGTCGAGATTTCGCCGCCGACCCGCCTCGTCATCACCTGGGCGAACGCTTCGCAGGCGGACGATCCGTCGAAAACCAGCCGGGTGACGTTCGCCATCGAGGAATACGACACCATGGTGCGACTGACCGTCAGCCATGACGAACTCGAAGCCGGCAGCGGCATGGCGAAAGGCGTCAGCCAGGGCTGGCCGGCGGTGCTGTCGAGCCTGAAATCCTTCCTCGAAACCGGCAGCGGCATCGACATTTTCGCCAAGCCGAAATCGGCCTGATGTTGCGACCTCAAGCAGAATCAGGCCCGTGGAGAATGACAATGACCAAGCGCTATACCGGCGGCTGCGCATGCGGCGCGATCCGTTACGAAACCAATGAC
Organism: Mesorhizobium sp. M7A.F.Ca.ET.027.02.1.1; assembly: GCF_004022985.1. Classification (NCBI taxonomy): domain Bacteria; kingdom Pseudomonadati; phylum Pseudomonadota; class Alphaproteobacteria; order Hyphomicrobiales; family Phyllobacteriaceae; genus Mesorhizobium; species Mesorhizobium sp. M7A.F.Ca.ET.027.02.1.1. The sequence goes on from NZ_RZOL01000215.1 coordinate 4,664, forward strand.
GAGCCGATCTTCCAGAACCACTGCCAGTGCAGCGATTGCCAGAAGCGCTCAGGCACCGGCCACGGATCCTACCTGACCTTCGGCCAACGTGCCGATATGGCCATCACCGGGGAGGTGAGCACCTGGCGCGTGGCGGGCGCCAGCGGCAACGAAAAAATCCACACCTTCTGTCCAACCTGCGGAACGCCGGTCTTTCTGATACCCGTCGCCATGCCCGAGCTGATAGTGGTCCACGCGGCCAGCCTCGACGATCCGGAACAGTTCAGCCCGCAGATGGTGACCTACACGAGCCACGGCCATGCCTGGGACAAGATGGATCCCGCCTTGCAGGCGGTCGAGCGAATGCCGCACGGGTAAATTCCCTGGAAGTATCAGACCTCCGGAGGTACGCTGCAGGCGCTTACAGGGGGGCGCCTACATGGCCGGAAGTAATCGATATTCACCGATCGGCAAGGGCCTTTTCATCGCACAGATGCTTGTTGGCGGTATTGGCCTGGCAGCCGGCCTCTGGACGGGGAAAGCCATTTCACTGCAACATGGCCGGGGGATCTTTCTCGTAGATCGAGCCCAAGACCCGTTCCTTTATTGGTCTGCACTGATACTAGTCCTGCTCATCCTTGTCGCGTGGCCGCTCTGGTATCTCTATAGGGGTCCACCAAAGCGCTAGGCGCTACGGAGACAGCGCCAAGGTGCGCGACTGCGGCCGCGCGCTGTCAGGCAAAAAGGGTGCGACGAACACCTAACCGCTATTGCGCACGCCGTTCAGCCGGCTGGCGGCGGTCTCGGCCATGGCGTCGGCCAGCTCGAGGCCCCATTGCTGGCGGCAATAGGCGCGGAAATCGAAGCAGGGCAGGCCGGGACATACCTCGAACTCGATGAGATGGACGGTGTCGTCGGCCTCGACCCTGAGATCGATCGAAAACACGTCGCGCAGGCCGAGCCCGCTCGTCAGCCGCCCGGCGATCGCGCGAATCCTGGCGTCGGCAGCCGGCTGGCTGTCGGCAACCGCGACGAGTTCCGGCTCGGCGTAATGTCCCGCCGCTTTCGCTGCCTGCCCGGTGTCGCCGTAGAGCGCCAGGCTGTCGGCCATGGTCTGGAAATCGGCGCCTGAATCGACAAAAGCCACGCCAAGGGCTTCGACCCCGGCGCCAGGCACCAGGCCGAGGAAACTGGCGCGCACATTGCGGCCGGCGACATAGGGCTGGACGACGACATCGTCGCGATAGGCCGAAAAGACGCGCCGGCTGAGTTCCAGCGCATGGCCGAGGTCGGCCACACGCGAGTCCGGCCAGATACCGATCTTGGCGCCGAGCCGGTTGGGCTTGACGAACCAGCCGGCGGGCGAGGCCGGCGGCTCGACCAGCCATTGGCCGTCGCGCGCGAGCCCCGGCCTGCGGCACCGGCAGGCCGAGCGCGCCGAGCACGGCGCCGGAGCGGAACTTGTCCTGGCAGAGCGCGAACAGCGCATCGTCGGCGCCTATCGTCTTGAAACCGCCCAGTCGCGCCAGAGCGGGCGCCGCGCCGCCGCGAAAATAGGCAATGCCGTCGGTCAGCGTCCAGACCAGCGTTGTGCTGGGATGCTCACCGGCGAGGACGCTTGCGGCGTCGTCCAGCGCCACCGGCGTGAACGACAGGCCGCGTGCCCGGCAGGCGCGGCCAAGCATGTCGAATTCGGGGGCGAGGTCGGTCGACTGCGCCAGATAGGACGCGATTTCGCCGGCACGCTGCGGCGCATGACCGTCGGCGACCAGGCGGTCCAGGCAGGCCTTTTCCGGCTCATGGACGAGGATCAGTCTTGGCTTGCGGCTCGACATGAGATGAACGATTCCGGCAGTAAGATTGCCTACCATCGCATGGTCAAGGCGTCAGGCTCTCGTGAAACCGACACGGCGCGGGCGGTTGCGTGACAACGCACCGTCCGACCGCAGAATCCAGTTCGCTCAGGCGATCAGCACACGCGGCTCGAAGCGGCCGTTGACGGGAATATCGAGCAGAAAGGTCATGCCGCCCTGCAGATCCAGCAGACGCTGCTTCTCATCCTTGCCCGACCAGGCGGAGGTGACCGCCAGCCGATCGGCCTTGGCGCCGACAAAGGCCGGGCAGGACGGTTGCGTCACCGGCATGGCGACCGTGCGGACGAGCTTGCCGTCGGGTCCATAGGCTTCGATGACGCTGCCGCCCCAGACGGCATTCCAGAGGATGCCGTCGCGGTCGAGCACGGATCCGTCGATATAGCCCTTGGCCGAGCGGTGATCGACGAACAGCTTCGGCTCACCGGCAGGCAGACCGGTCGCCGGGTCGCAGGCGACGCGCATCAGCAGCCCGGTCGAGGTGTCGGTGTAGTAGGCGATTGCGCCATCCTCGGTAAAACAGATCGAATTGGAGACGGTGATGTCCGAAAACAGCCGGCGCAGTTCGCCTCGGAAAAACCAGTAGATCGAACCCGCACCCTTTTCCTCGCCCTTGCCCATCGTGCCCATCCACAAGGCGCCGCAGGGATGGACCCGGGAATCGTTGGAGCGCGTGACCGGATTGTCGGCCTCGACAGGCGTGTGCAGCGTCAATTTGCCGGTCGCGACATCGCGGACATAAAGGCCGGTTTCGGCGGCGATAAGCTGGCGCTTGTCGTCGATGACGGCGATGGCGCTCGCCATTTGGCCAAGCTCATGGACGGTGGCCGCGCCGCCGGACAGTTGCTTTTGCAGAAGCTGACCGTTGACGATGTCGAACCAGTAGAGCGTATCGGTGGCGGGATCGTAGCTCGGCCCCTCGCCGAGCTGGCAGACGTGATCGGAAAAAACCGAAACAATGGCTTCGCTCATCCTGCTTCTCCGAACACCGCATCCCAGGCCGCGACGGCAGCTTGCGCACGCGCGGCCACCTCGTCGACGCTCATGCCAGGTTTGAACAGGCTGGAGCCCAGACCAAAGGCGGTCACGCCGGCCGCCTTGTAGCCGGCAAAATCTTTTTCGGAGACGCCGCCGACGGCGCCGACCAATGTCTGCGCCGGCAACACCGCGCGCATCGCGGAAATGCCGCCTGCACCCAGCACGCTCGCCGGGAAGAATTTAAGCGCCGAGGCGCCGAGCTTGATCGCCTGGAAGGCTTCGGTCGGCGTGAACACGCCGGGCATCGTCACCATGCCGTAGTGCATGGCGCGCGCCATCACCTCGGCATCGATGTTGGGACTGACCAGCAGCCGCCCTCCGGCCTGGTGCAAGCCATCGACATCGGCCGGCGTCAGCACCGTGCCGGCACCGACCAGCGCCGTTTTCGGCAGCACTTGGACGATGCGGGCGATCGACGAGAACGGTTGCGGTGAGTTCAGCGGCACTTCGATCGCCTCGATGCCGGCGTCGAACAGTGCCTGGCCCATGGCCATCGCCTCGGTGGGCTTGAGCCCGCGAAGGATGGCAACCAGGCCGCGCTTGAGTTTTGGAAACGGTGCGGTCTGGCTCATCGAGCTGCTCCAATTCTTGCGATCATGCCGTTCTCGCGCGCCGCCTCGACGAGACCTGCACGCACCGCTTCGTCGGCGTCGACGGCCCGGACCTCAAGTCCGGCAAGGCCGAGTGCCTGGCTGTACAGCGTTCCCAGCGCACCGGAGGCGACCAGCACCACGGGTTCCGCACCGGCGCCGTGCCGACGGCTGGCGGAGGCGATCTCGCCGCCGATCAGAAGGCCGGACAGGCAGGCTGCGGCATCGTCGGCTTTCAGATCCTGCAGCAGGCCGGCGGCGCGGATGGAAAACAGCCGCGAGGTGACATCGCCGCCATCGCTCAATGCGGTTTCGCACCAGCGGCGGAAGAACGGATTGTCCGATGTGACCGGCTTCGGATGCTCGCCGAGCGAATGGCGCAGGATCGAATGCGCGGCAAGCACGGAAAACAGCTCGCCGGTCGGCCAGGTGCCGAAGCCGGTGACAGTGCCGTCCTCGACCAGCACCCATTTCGAATGGGTGCCGGGCATACAGACCAGCTGGCGTCCCTTGGCCGGCAAGCCAGCGCCGGCAAGCTGGGTTTCCTCGCCGCGCATGACGTCGGGCGCGTCAGTCAGTCGCTGGGCAAGGCCCGGAACGATGCGGATGTCGCGGCTCTGGCCGGGCACGCTGGCGGCACCCGCAAGGATGGCGCTAAGCGGCGCCGGCACGGTGACATAGGGTGCTTCCAGCCAGCCCTGGCGGGATCCGGCCATGCCGCAGATGATGACGGGCAGCGCCGCTGGTGCTCCCATCGCCGCCAGATGCCCTTCGAGGATGGTCGAAAAGCCCTTCTGCTGCGCCGTGATCAGGCCATCGTCGCCACGGCGTTCGGCAAGCACCTTGCCTTGCCCGTCTATCAGCCAGACCCGCATGCGGGTCGTGCCCCAGTCGACGGCGGCGACCGCCGGTGCGTTGCCGGCTGGGTTCACAGGAAACCTCCATCGACGACCAGCATCTGCGCTGTCAGCATGCGCGAGGCGTCCGAGGCCAGGAACAGCACGGTGCCAACGATGTCGTCGGGCTGCATCACCTGCTTGATGCATTGCTTGGCGACATGGGCGGCAAGCCCCTGTTCGGTCACCCAGAGCTCCCTCTGCCGCTCGGTGATCACCCAGCCAGGCGCAATGGCGTTGACGCGGATGCCGTCGACACCGAGCTTGCCGGCCAGCCCCTTGGTCAGGCCGAGGATACCGGCCTTGGCGGCCGTGTAGGACGGCATGTCGGGGTGGTTGATGAGATAGGATGTCGAGGTGAAGTTGATGATCGAGCCGCCGCCGGCCCGCTTCATGCCCGGCGCCACCGCTTGCGCGGTGAAGAAATGCGGCCGCAAATTGATCGCCTGATTGTTGTCCCAGAACCCGACCGTCACGTCCTCGACGGCGTGGCGTTCATCCCAGGCCGCATTGTTGACCAGCACGGTGACATCGCCATGCGCCTCGGCGGCCTTCGCGGCGGACGCCCGCAGGGCCTCGACGTCGCGCAAATCGGTCTTGAGATAGAGCGGCCGCTTGCCGAACGTCTTCTCGATGCGGTCGGCGAGGGCCGTGCTTGGGCCGTCGGCGATGTCGATGAAGGCGACATTGGCGCCCTGGCGCACAAACCCCTCGGTCAGGGCAGCGCCAATTCCGGAGCCGCCGCCGGTGATCAGCACCGAGGCTCCTTCGAGGTCGGCAAAATGCGCCGATGGCATCATCGTTCCTGTCTCCCAGCGCATGACCCCGAAAATCGCATCGATTTTCGGAAAGGAATCATGCGCAAAATGTAAATTGCTACAGCGTCCTTTGCGCGTCCAAAAGGACGCGCGGCGCTGTAGCGTGATCGGGGCGCATCCTAGCCACGCAAGGCGCGCGGGCAAGGGCGAACCGCCGGATTTCTGGGCTTATGTCAGACAAAACGACAATGCGCCGCACCGGATCGCACAGCGGCAGCACCAGGATTGCGGATCACGGGGATCGCCGGTCAGATCGCCTTGGCGCGCAGGGCGCCGCGGAAGGAATCGCGGAGATAGCCGAGCGTGGCGTCGGCGTCGACCGGCTTGCCGAACAGATAGCCT
>NZ_RZOL01000216.1:0-10114 GCF_004022985.1 Mesorhizobium sp. M7A.F.Ca.ET.027.02.1.1
GCCTCGGCGCGGGCGATCGCGGCGTCGGTCAGCTCGACGGCCGAAACCTCGCCCTTGCGGACCAGATCGGCGAGGCCCGCGGCATCTTCTTCCCAAAGGATCCGTTCGACCGACATGCGCGCTCCCCCCATCACTGAGGGCAAGCTAGCCAGTGGCGATTCCATTGGCAATCGGTCGACGGACCCGGGCTGGCGACACATAAAAGCCTAGGCGTGCACAAGGTTATTTCCGCCGTTGCAAATACATTGCAATCGCCTAACTTGCCGCAGATGACGCCGCAGGACATCACCAAGCTGATCGTCCGGACTTCGATGAAGGATCGGGCCGCGTTCGATCTGCTTTACCGGCAGACCAGCGCGAAACTTTTTGGCGTCTGTCTTCGTGTATTGAACGACCGGGGAGATGCGGAAGAAGCGCTACAGGAAGTCTTCGTCAAGATATGGACGAAGGCGGATCGTTTTGCCGTCTCCGATCTAAGCCCGATCTCCTGGCTGGTGGCAATTGCGCGCAATCATGCGATCGATCGCATACGAGCGCGGCGCAGGCCTGCCGCCGACATCGATGCCGCGCTCGACGTGGCCGATCCGGCGCCGGGGCCTGAAGCGATGGCGGTGGCGGGCGACGAATCCGAACGTATCCACCATTGTCTCGATGAGTTGGAGAAGGACCGGGCAGCCGCCGTCCGGGGCGCCTATCTCAAGGGCGAGAGCTATGCCGAACTGGCGGAGCGCCATGGCGTGCCGCTGAACACGATGCGGACATGGCTGCGCCGCAGCCTGTTGAAACTCAGAGAATGTCTGGAAAGATGACGCTGGCAGAAGACACCGGACCGGAACGTGGAGGCGACGACCTGCTCGCCGCCGAATACGTTCTCGGCGTGCTCGATGCCGACGAACGCCAGATCGTCGCCCGCCGCATCGATGCGGATACGGTTTTTGCTCGTCTTGTCGAGGGATGGGAGGTCCGTCTCTCACCGCTGGCCGCCGCCTACCCGGAAATCGAGCCGCCGGTTTCGGTGAAGACCGCGGTCGACCGCCGGCTGTTCGCGAACGCTGCCGCCGTGACCACGCCCGCCGAATCGCGCGGCGGCCTGTGGTCCAGCCTCGCTTTCTGGCGCGGCCTTGCCGCGGCTGCGGTTGCGGCACTGGCGATTTACATTGCCGTGCCAGTCCTCAACCCGCCGGTCGAGGAGCCGCAGGCGCGCCTCGTCGCTTCGCTGGCCGCCGAAGGCAGCGACGTCAGATATCTTGCCGTCTACGACGCCGCGCATCACGAAGTCGGCCTGTCGCATGTCTCCGGTGAGCGTGCTTCCGGCAAGGACTTCGAGCTGTGGATGATCGAGGGCAAGAACCCGCCGGTCTCGATGGGCGTCATTCCGACCGGTGCTACGGCACATATCGTCGTCTCACCGGCGGCCCAGCAGAAGCTTGCCCAGGGCGCGGTGCTTGCCGTCAGCCTCGAGCCGTCAGGCGGTTCGCCGACCGGACAGCCGACCGGACCGGTGGTCGCCGCCGGCGACCTGAAGAGCATCTGACCGGCTCTTGGCGTCGCCAGACTCAAAATAGAGTACCTGAAGTGTATCTCCCACCTTCCACGTCCGTAGACAGCATGGTAGCCGGCAAGCCGTTGCGTGGCAAAATCTCTTCGGCATCCCGGGCAAAATAAAAAATAAGAATATTTCTGAAACTCCCGCACTTCTGTTCCGTATCTCCTCGCGTCCCCAAAAATGGGAAGAGAAAACCCGAGGAGTTTGACATCATGCGCAGATACGCCACCCTTTTGCTCGCCGGTACGATCGCCGTTTCGGCCCTTGCCACCGCCGCCTATGCCGAAAACCCGATGGTTGGCGGCGCCGCGATGTATGCTAACAAAAACATCGTCGAGAACGCCGTGAACTCGAAGGACCACACCACGCTGGTCGCCGCCGTGAAGGCCGCCGGCCTTGTCGAAACGCTGCAGGGCGCCGGTCCGTTCACCGTGTTCGCTCCGACCAACGAAGCCTTCGCGGCTCTTCCGGCCGGGACGGTCGAGACGCTGCTCAAGCCTGAAAACAAGGACAAGCTCACCAAGATCCTGACCTGCCATGTCATCGGCGCCAAGGCGATGGGGGCGGATGTCGCCGCGATGGCCAAGGCTGACGGCGGCGCCCACAAGGTCAAGACGGTCGGCGGCTGCGAGCTGTCGCTCAAGGCCGACGGCGGCAAGGTCACCGTCACCGACGAGAACGGCAATGTCGCCAATGTGACGATCGCCGATGTCGAACAGTCCAATGGCGTCATCCACGTCATCGACAAGGTTCTTTTGCCGAAGATGTAACAAGGGGATTGCTGCCGGCGAACTGGCAGCAAGGGCCCTCCGTCGATTGCACGATCCCGCTCCCGTGATCCGCAATTGACCCGCGCACTCCGCGCCGCCCATATTCGGATGTGGGAGGGCGCGGAGTGTTCGTTCGAGGGGGCTACCGTCACCGGCTTTTGATTTCCGCGCGGCGGTATAGTTTGGCAAAAGGACATCAGGAGGAACCGGTCATGAACCGTCGCGACTTTCTTTTGAGCGGTGCCGCCGCCATCGGCGTCGTCGGGGCCGCAGCAACGATGCTGCGCATGGGCGATCCGCAGGCAGCACAGGCCGCCGAAAAATTCGAAGTCACCAAGACCGACGCCGAGTGGAAAGCCATCCTGTCGCCGGCCGCCTTCGACGTGCTGCGCAAGGAAGGCACGGAGTATCCCGGCACCAGCCCGCTGCTCAACGAACACCGTAAGGGCATCTTCGCCTGTGCCGGCTGCGACCTGCCGGTCTATTCGTCGGAGACGAAATTCGATTCCGGCACCGGGTGGCCGAGCTTCTGGCAAGAGATCCCCAAGGCTATCGGCACGACCGTGGACCGCTCGCTCGGCATGACGCGCACCGAGGCGCATTGCCGCCGCTGCGGCGGCCATCTCGGCCACGTCTTCGACGACGGTCCGGCGCCGACCGGCCTGCGCCACTGCATCAACGGCGTCGCGCTGACCTTCGAGCCCACCACAGCCTGACAAATTCCAACTGGATATGAAAAACTCCGGGCTTGCGGCCCGGAGTTTTTTGCGCGGTCAGAGCTTTTTCGGGCGTGGACTGGAGGAGCTTCCCGAAACAGCTGCCCACGTATCTCTGTCTTGTCGCAATTCCTAAGGGAAAGCGCTGCGCGCTTTTCCCGGGAAAACCGCCTTACACTTTTCCTGGAATTGCTCCGGTATCAGTGGCCGCCGCCACCACCTCCACCCGCCGCCGCGGCCGGCTTGCGGATCAACATGGTGAACAGGCCAAGCGTCGCAAACAGCACCGTCAGCATGAAGAACACATCCATGAAGGACAGCAGCGCCGCCTGCTGCTGGACCATGCCCGACAGCTTGGAGATGGCGGCACTTGTCGCGTCCAGGCCGGGGGTTTGCTCGAAATTGAGCGTCATGTTCTGCAGCTTGGTCTGCGCGGCTTCACTGCCCCATTGCACATGCTCGGAGAGCCTTGCGTAGTGGAAGGCATTGCGGTCGATCAGCACGGTGTTGATCAGTGCGAGGCCAACCGCACCGCCAAGGTTGCGGGTGAGATTGAACAGGCCGGACGCATTCTTCAGCCGCTCGGGCGGCAAGGTGCCGAGCGCGATGTTGTTGATCGGCACCATGCACAGCATCATCGAACAGCCGCGCAGGATCTGCGGGATGAGCAACTCGTAGAAATCCCAGTCGGCGGTCAGATGCGTCATCCACCAGGTGCCGGTGGCGAAGCCGAAGAAGCCGATCATCATCATCAGCCGCGGGTCCATCTTGTTCGACAGGATGCCCGAGATCGGCGCGGTGAAGAACATGGCCAGGCCGCTGACGAACAGCGCCTCGCCGATCATCATCGAATCGTAGCCACGGATGCGCCCGAGATACACCGGGTAGAGATAGGTCAGGCCGTAAAGGCCGATGCCGATGACGAAGGAGAACAGCGAGCCGAAGGCGAAGTTGATGTTGGTGAAGGCCTTCAGGTCGACGATCGGCTCCTCGGCGGTGAACACCCGCCAGAAGAACAGCACCGCGCCGATGGTCATGACGATGGCGCAGATGAAGACGCCCTGGTCCTGCAGCCAGTCATTGTTGGGGCCTTCCTCGAGCACATATTCCATGCAGCCCAGGAAAGCCGCCATGCCGGCGAGGCCCCACCAGTCGAACTTGCTGAACAGCTTGAGGTTGGGCTTGTCGAAGTCGATCAGCGTCCAGGCCGCCGCTGTCACCAGGATGCCGGGCACGACATTGACCAGGAACAGCCAGTGCCAGGACATGGCATGGCTGATATAGCCGCCGACAGTCGGGCCGATGGTCGGCGCCAACGTCGCCACCAGGCCGATCATCGGCGAGACGAAGGCGCGGCGCGAGGGCGGGAAGATGGTGAAGGCAGCGGCGAAGACGCTCGGTATCATGCCGCCGCCGATGAAGCCCTGGACGGCGCGGTAGACAATCATCTGGTCGATGTTGGTGGCAGTCGCCGCCAGCGCACTGGCCGCGGTGAAGCCCGCCGCCGAGATCGTGAACAGCACGCGCGTCGACAGCATCCGGCTGAGGAAGCCCGACAGCGGGATCATCACCACTTCGGCGATCAGATAGGCGGTCTGCACCCACGGGATTTCGTCGGAGCTGGCGCTCAGGCCGGCCTGGATTTCCGACAGCGAGGCGGAGACGATCTGAATGTCCAGGATGGCCATGAACATGCCGAACACCATCGCCAGGAAAGCGATGACGCGCCGCGTCGAAATGGTGTCAGGCACAGCCGGCCTCGCCGGCGGTGCTCCTGCTGTCAGGGTTGCGGTTGCCATGGCATTGCTCCCCGGCAGCCGCTCAGTTCGACGCTGCCGCTGATGCCGACCCGGATGGGGCGGTACGGCTGTCGACGGCGACGATGACGCTCAGGCCGGCGCGCAGTTTGCCGCTCTTCAGGACATCTGCCGGCACATCGATACGGACCGGAACGCGCTGCACGACCTTGGTGAAGTTGCCGGTGGCGTTTTCGGGCGGCAGCAGCGAGAACACGGCACCCGAAGCCGGCGCCAGCGACGAGACGGTTCCCTCGAAGTCCTGGCCGTCGGTCGCATCGACCGAGATCTTCACCTTCTCTCCGGGCACCAGCCGGGCAAGCTGCGTCTCCTTGAAGTTGGCGACGATGTAGAGCTTGTCCATCGGCACGATGACGGCGAGCTTCTGGCCGGGGCTGACAAGGTCGCCCTGTTCGACCGAGCGGTTGCCGACGATGCCGTCATAAGGCGCCTTGAGCACGGTGAAGGAAAGATCGCGCAGCGCCTTGTCATGGCTGAGCTGCAGGGACGCCAGCGTGCTCGCCGATTCCGCGCGTTGCGCCTGCAGCACGCCGATATTGGCCTGCGCGGCGGCGATCGTCGCGTCGGCGCCGACAAGGGCGGCATCGGCCTGCTGGACCGCCGTCTGGGCGTCGTCCAGCTGCGCCTGCGTGCCGACATGGGTCTTGAGCAGTTGCGAGGCGCGCGCCGCGACCTTGGCCGCATTGTCGGCGGCGGCCTGGTCGGCGACCTTCTGCGCCTGCGCCTGCTGCAGCGAGGCGCGCGCTGCTTCAGTCTGGGCGTCGATACGGTCGAGCGTCTTGCTCAAGGTGGCGATCTGCGCCTCGGCCTGGGCGACGGCAATCTTGTAATCGCCGTCATCGACGACGAGCAGCGGATCGCCGGCCTTGACCTGCTGGTTCTCGCTGACCTTGACCTGATCGACATAGCCGGAGATCTTGGGCGAGATGAACGCCATGTCGGCCTGGACATAGGCATCGTCCGTGGAGATCATGAAGCGGCCCGTTGTCCAGTAGTCGTAACCATACCAGGCGCCGGCGCCCAGCAAAGCGGCGCCGATGACCGGCAGCAGGAAGGAACGCACCGAACGCTTCTTCTTGGCCGGAGCCTCTGCCGGTGGCGACGAGACAGGCTGGACAGGCACTTCCGGGGCTTCCGTCGCCGGCGCAACCTTGGCGTTGGGAAAGGGACGGACTTCGGCAGTGGTCGGCGCGTTCGAGGACATGACATCTCTCTAAAGTTATAATATAATACTGAACCGTTCGGTTCGATCCGGCCGTTGACATAGCGCGTAAAGAGGACCATATCAAGGGCAATCGAACCGCTTGGTTCGAATTATTTTCGAGGTGTGACTTTCATGGCCGAGACCCCGCCCAATGTTGAAAACGAGTCGTGCGACGACCTGTTGGAAAGCTTGCGTCGTGGCCGCCCGGCCGCGGGGCAGGATCCGGTCAAGCGCAGCCAGATCATCGACGGCGCCCGTCGTGTCTTCATCGACAAGGGCTTCGAAGCCGCCTCGATGAACGACATCACCCGCGAGGCCGGTGTCTCCAAGGGTACGATCTACGTCTATTTCGCCAACAAGGAAGAGCTGTTCGAAGCGCTGATCGAGGAAGAGCGCGGCACCATCTTCAAGAACATGTATGACGTGCTGGACAATGCCGACAACCTGCGCGAGACGCTGGTGAAGTTCGGCAAGGTGCTGGCCCTCAAGATCACGTCGGCCAAGGTGATCCAGGCGCAGCGCACGGTGATCGGTGCATCCGACCGGATACCCGACATGGGCGCGCGGTTTTACGAGCGCGGTCCCAAGCGTGGCCACGACAAGGTCGCGGCCTTTCTCAATGCCGCCATCGAGCGCGACCTGCTGCGCATCGACGATGTCGATCTTGCCGCCTATCAGTTCACCGAACTGTGCCTGGCCGGTCTGTTCCGCCAGTGCATCTTCGCCTACCGCACCAAAGCCCCGAGCCAGGACGAGATCGACCGCATCGTCAGGTCAGGCGTCAGCATGTTCCTCAAGGCATACGGCACCGAAAGGCTTGTGGCGGAAGAAGGCCACCAGACGATTGCTATCGAGGCCAAGCCGTAGGCCATGCTCTAAGCTGTGGATGCTTAGCCGCCATTGGCGGCAAGCACGATGGCCGCCTGCAATTCCTGGAGGCCCTCGGCTTTTTCCGAAGACGTCGCCAGAACGAACGGGAACGCCGCCGGCCGCTTCTTGATCTTTGCCAGCGTCTCCTCGATCAGCCTCGGCACGCCGGCAGTCTTGATCTTGTCGGTCTTGGTCAGCACGATCTGGTAGGACACCGCCGCCTTGTCGAGCAGCGACAGCACTTCGTCGTCCTTGGCCTTGATGCCGTGGCGGGCGTCGATCAGCACATAGACGCGCTTCAGCGTGACGCGGCCCTTGAGATAGTCGAAGACCAGCTTGGTCCACTCGTCGACCTTCTCCTTCGGCGCGGTGGCATAGCCATAGCCGGGCATGTCGACCAGCGCCAAGGGCGGCAGGTCGGCGCCCTCACCCGAAAATCCGTCCGGCACGAAATAGTTGAGCTCCTGCGTGCGCCCCGGCGTGTTGGAGGTGCGCGCCAGCCCCTTCTGGTTGACCAGCGCGTTGATCAGCGACGACTTGCCGACATTCGAGCGGCCGGCAAAGGCGATTTCCGGCGGCCCTTCAGGCGGCAGGAATTTCATGGCCGGCACGCCGCGGATGAAGATCCACCCTCGCGTAAACAGTTCGGTGCCGATTATGCTGCTGTTCAGAGCGTTCAAGCTGCTGCCTCCAGAAGAGAGATATCGGCGCCCCGGATAGCATCGAGGTTGCGACTGACCTTGTCCACCGGCCAGTCCCACCACGCCACCGCCAGCAGCCGCCTGATTGTCCGGTCGTCGAAACGCATCTTCACCACCTTGGCCGCATTGCCGGCGACGATCGCATAGGGCGGCACGTCGTGCGTCACCACCGATTTCGCGGCGATGATGGCGCCGTGGCCGATTTCCACCCCGGGCAAGATCACCGCCTCCATGCCGATCCAGACGTCGCTGCCGACAATGGTGTCGCCGCGCACTTCCTTCGACCACGTCGCCGGGTCAAAACCCTTTTCCCAGCCATGGCCAAAGATATTGAACGGATAGGTCGAAAAGCCGGACATAGCATGGTTGGCGCCGTTCATCATGAAGCGCGCGCCCTCGGCGATGGCGCAGAACCGACCGATGATCAGCTTGTCGCCGATGAAGGGATAGTGGTGCAGGACGCATTTTTCGGCGAATTTGTCGGGGCCGTCCGGATCGTCATAGTAGGTGAAGTCGCCGATCTCGATGTTCGGCGCATTCACCAGCCCCTTGAGGAAGCCGACGCGGGTATGCATCGGGATCGGGTGCTTGATGTCTGGGTTGGGTCCGTCCATGTCGAAATCCGTCAGAGAAATGGCAGCCAGGCACATCCGAAACTCGAATGCGCCCGTTCAAAATAGCGTGATCCGCCCTATAGCACCAATCGGGCGACGAGCGAGCTTTCCTTGACGGCCTTGCTCATTTGCCGCCGCGACAGATCACGATCGGATCGGACATTGCGCTGTCGAAACCGCTGCCCTGATAGACGGTGACGTTCGCCGCGCCGGGCGGCAGCATGAAGCTGCCTTCGACGATTTTCTGGTCTCCGGCCAGCATGTGGAGAGCCCAGCTATAGGTGCAAAACTGAGGCGGCGCCTGGGGTTCGACGTGGCTGCAGTTCAATTGCGCGCCACCCAGCATCGCGGCGCCGCCGCAGCTGACGGCGTCCTTTGCGAGCGCAAGGCCCGGCCATCCCGCGATGGCCGCCACGGTCACGATCTTCAGCCAATTCATCGTCCTATCCTTGCCCGGCAACAGCCTGCTACCTGAGCCTTTTTATGGTGTCGCAGCACATGCGTCATTTTTTCCAGGCGGGCTTAGTCCGTCTTGCGCACCGCGTCCAGCGGGATTATGTGCATGATGATAATAAGCATGCTCACTAAAAGTTGCGCCTTAGAACCTCAGTACCTTCCATGCCATCGTCACCCAACATCAGCTTCGTGCTGCACGATGTCGCGCGCCTGCTTCGAAAGCGGTTCGAGCAGAGGTCGCGGGCATCGGGGCTGACCCGCGCCCAGTGGCAGGTGCTCGCCTATCTCTGCCTGCATGAGGGCATCCACCAGAACAAACTGGCCGATCTTATCGAGATCACGCCGATCACGCTCGCCCGGCTGCTCGATAAGATGGAGGCACGCGGCTTCATCGAGCGCCGGCCCAATCCCGCTGACCGCCGGGCATGGCTGCTCTACCTGAAGCCGCAAGCTTATCCGCTCATTGAAGCCATGCGCACCAATGGGCAGAAGACGCGGGACGAGGCCTTTGTCGGTCTTTCCGCGGATGCCCAGCTGCATCTGCTGCAAACCCTATCCCTCATCAAATCCAATCTGCTCGCGGCTTGCACCCAGCCTGCCGCCGACCGGGAGAAAACACATGGCTGAATCAACCTCACCAAAGAAGCCTGTCGAAGAAGACGGATCCTCCGCCGGCCGGGCGCACGACCAGATCATCCGACTGGACAGCGAACGCGAACAAAGGCGAGCCGGCACCCTCATCGGCAATGACGAACTCGAAGCACCGGTCGCCCTGGAGCCGGCCGCGCTCGAGGCGCCGTCCAAGGAGCCACGGCAGGCCGGGGTTGCGGTGGCGCCGCCGGCGCCGGTCAAGCCCAAGCGCGGCCGGGCACGGCCGATCCTGTTTGCCCTGCTTCCGGTCGCGCTGGTCGTCGGCGGCTATTACTACGTCATCGGCGGCCAGGTCATGACGACCGACAACGCCTACATCCAGGCGCAGTCGCTCGGCGTTTCCACCGATGTCTCCGGCACTGTGTCCGAGATCGACGTGCACGAGAACGAGGCGGTGAAGAAGGACCAGGTGCTTTTCCGGCTGCGGCCGGCCTCTTTCGAAACCGCTCTTGCCGCCGCCCAGGCGCAGCTCGGCACTGTGCGCAACCAGGTGCTGACCTTGCAGGCGAGCTACCAGCAGTCGCAGGCGCTGATCGAGCAGGCGCAGGCCGACATCCCCTATTACGAGGCCGCTTTCCAGCGCCAGCAGGATCTGCTCAAGACCTCCACCTCCTCCAAGGCGACCTTCGACAGCGCCCAGCACGACCTCGTCGCCGCCCGCCAGAAAGTGTCCGTTGCCCAGGCGCAGGCACAGGCGACGCTTGCCCAGCTTGGCGGCGACGAGGTCGTGCTGGGCGCTGTCGAAGGTCGCCTTGGAGGAGGTGGAGGT